>NZ_JASJXG010000059.1:0-25551 GCF_035018765.1 Variovorax sp. RTB1 | reverse complement strand
GACTGCAGCCCTGCCTCCTGAATCTTCACACATACGAGTTCTTGCAATCCGGGAGGCGCCCATATAAGCGTCTCCCTCTGGAGATGATCGCCGCGAAGAAGATCGGCCACGCGGTCTATGACATTGAGCGCAAGCTGCCACCAGGCGACCCAGCACGGCCGGGTCTCCTGGAGCTTCGGTCGAAGATTTACCGGGCGGCCTTGGACAAGGCGGCGGAACGAACCGGCTCTACACCCGATTCGAGCCAGGCGACAAATTCGGCGCGAGACAGTGGCTCGGCGAAAGCCAGCCCGGATGCGCCCTTTTCTGACCAGCGTGGACCGGACTCGACCTTGACGCCTTTCCCGACTGGGAAAGAGAAGGCACCTTCGGAGCCGAGGTCGACCACGGCGCGCCCCTCGGACTCAAAGAACCGTGCTGAAGGGGTAACTGCTGAGAAGAACATTGGGACTACCTCCGACCCTGTTGTACCGACACAGTCAAAGTTTCGCAGCGCCGAGGACGGCGCCAGCGAAGACGGGCGTACTCGCAGTTTAAGCTTCGTCGCAGAGCGCGGAGAGCGGATGAAGGGCACGCGCGCTAGCGTCTCTGCCGACGAGAAAACTGCGATCGGCAAGGCTTCCGAGGATCCCGGCGTGTCCGTCAAGAAGATCACTGACACAGTGCGCGAGCACAAGTTGGCGCACCCGCCGGCCCAAGGCTTGGCTGGGCTCGAATTCACCCGTACGAAGCTCGGTGATCCAACGCCCGCCAAGCCGGCAAGGAACGGCAATCCAGCCTTGCCAGAGAAGCCCGGAAGGTCCAAGTACACCTACAAGACCGTGCCCTACACCTTCAGCAATGCAGAGGCAGTGAAGGGCAAGAAGGCAGCCCCGCTGGCGGATGGCTCGCCTGAGTACCAGAAGCGTGTCACAGGCGTTGCCAAGGGCGTCCTCGAAGAAGTCCGGCGCGTGTTTTCCCGCTCGGTGGATGGCGACCAGAACGCGAAGAACATCCTGGCCGAGGCCAGTTGGTACAAGGCGATGCGGTCCAGCCTGCGCCGCGACGTCGGCGGCATGTGGATCTGTATTCCGATCTGCTTGGCGACACCAGCCTCAACACCTCGGTTCGCGGCAACTGGTCGAATGCCGTCGACTCACTGCGGCGCGCGATGCGCGGCGACCACGACGAGCTGATGCCGAAGTGGGAGGCATGGTCAGACAACATTGCAGAAAAAGAGACCGCCTTCAGTGCGTACACCAACGAGCGGCTGGCGAACGGCGAAGGCGAAACGCGGGTCGCCATCAGGCGCGACCCCGGGTACGCGGCGATGCGCGATGAGATGGCCGCAGCGCGGAAGTTGCCGCCCGTGCTGCCGCGGCGAGAGCGGCGCCAACTACGGCTTCAATGGGCAGCAGGTTGTCCCTGGCATGGTCGACCTGTGGTGTACGGGTGCAAGACGCAGACACGATGGTGGGCCGCGGAGGCACGGCACCCAAGGCCGTCATCTTCAGTGGCAACTTGATCGGCTTTCGCCAAGGTGCCACGATCGACGTGTGGGCCGCGCGAATGCTGCAGCGCTTGTCCGGCGGCACGCGCGTCCCCAACATGGCCGAGACTGGCGTGACCGGCAACATGAAGAGCGATGGCTCCACCACGCTGCAGTTCGGCCTTGGCCAGGACGTCTGCCACCAGGCCTCGGATCTCATCCGCAACGACCCGCAGCTCAAGCAGGACGCCATCGCTGTCGCAGTGTCGCGTGAGGTTCCTGGTGTCTCCAGCTCGCAGGTGCTCTGGCATGAAACCCGGGTCGCCCTCAGTCACGAATACGAGGGTTTACTCCATGATGATCGACCAGCTTCAGAATCTGAAGGAAAGCCTCGCGCGCCTGGAGAAGCTGCACCCTGGACCGGACAGTCCATTCATGACGGGCTTGCGGCAGCAGATCGCCAACTTCGGCAAGAACAAGCCGAGCCACAGCCAGTTCCAGATGGGAATGCGGAGCGGCCCAAGTACAGCGTCCGCGACCCCGAAGAGCAAGCACCCGAGCGAGACCCCCGAGACGGCCGAGAAGCCGTGGACGACCGAGCAGGGAGTGCAGCTCGTGGAGCGCCGCGCTACGGAGCGCCGCGCGAAGGAAGCAGCAGCGCGCTCGGCGTCCATTTCAGCCAGCAGCCACGAGACTCCGTAAACAGCGCGTTCTACGGAACGGGCCTGAAGGGTGCCAAGGCCAGACGCCTGGCCGGCAACGAGAACGCCGACATCCGTCCACGCGCTTTCTTCTACACCGACAAAGGCAATGGCATCCAGCCCGAGTCTGGCGTCGGCGGCTACGCCCACAGCACCCGCTTGGACAAGCGTCTACGACGTCAAGGCCGACCCACAGGGCATCGTGCGCGACAACCCCGGCGCAAACAACTGGGAGCGCGCCATCCAGCAGGCCGGCTTCGACGGCTACACCGTCCGACACGCAAGCGAGAGCCAGGGCTAAGCGGTGCTGGTGTGCGCGGGCTCTTCACGCCAGGCTTCAAGGGGCAAAAAGAGAACGTCGCGAAGGCCCACGGTATCTGGGAAAATTATAAAAACGGAAAGATCTCTCTCGATGAAGCACGAAATCAAATTCTTAAAGCTGCAGGCGGAATTGAAGACCCTTCATGGTTCGGACCCGGTGCTGGATCATCTGCTGACAAGGGGACCAGTGACTCGTCAGTCGTATCTGGAGTACGCGTACCCGGACGGGGTGCCGGACCCGATGCAAGCGGAGCTCGAGGGGGAAATCCCAAGACCACTGCAACTCGCTACAGCCTCGCCGACCCACGGGATGAGCGCTCCGGCGCCGGTGCGGACGGACTTCGAGAGCCAGGACGACTTCGAGGAAGCGATGAGTCGCTGGCGCTGGACAGTCGGCCGAAACAAAGCGATCACGGCACTGACCTTTAAGGGCTCGCAGCCGAAGTAAAGGTCGACGGCCAGAAGATCCGTTTCGGCGGATTCAAGCCAGCGCAAGAAGCCGCTCGATCCTATGCCGAGAAGGCGGGCATCGACTACGACCCGCCGAAGAAGTACGCCAAGGCCGACCCCGAGCGCGCCACGCGCATCGCCCAGGCCTTCGAGGACATGCCGCACAACCCGCATGATCCCGAGACCAAGGCCGCCTACAAGGCCTTGATCAAGGAGGCCGGTGACCAGTACCAGTCGACGCTCGATGCGGGCCTGAAGGTCGACTTCATCCACGGCGAAGACCCGTACGGCAACCCGCGCAACGCGATCCTGGACGTCACGCACAACAACCACCTGTCAGTGTTCCCGACGACCGAGGGCTTCGGCTCAGGCTCGCCGGTGGATGTCGCAGGCAACCCGCTGCTGGCGCCCACGCGATTCAAGATCGGCGACAAGGTCATGCTGGCCACGACGTCTTCCGTTCAGTGCATAACTGCTACGGCCACATCGCCAACGGCGTCGGCTTCAAGGCGGTTGGCGAAGAGAACGCCTGGCGCTCGCACATGTCGATGTACTCCCCGCTTGCGCGCCGGGCCATTACCAGCGAGAACCGCGGCGAGACTAGCTGTAAGAGCTATGGGCCCGAGCGTCGAAGAGACGCGCACCGACGCGCACGAGCGGCAAGAAGCTTGTTATGACCAATTTGAGTAGTGCCCCGCCGCGAGAGATTTCGATACCAATTCTGGAGTCCTACTCTCCAACGCTCGGAGCGACGGCGGAACGTAGAAATTGTCAGCGATTTCCTCATGTGCGGCAACACGGTCGACGTCTATCCGAACGACACTGACCTTTTCGAAAGCGTCTTAGTTGGGCTCTCCGCGCGCATGTGTGGCCCGTGCCGGCAGCGACGGGCCGTACCCCAAAAGCCGAGTTACAGCACTGGCCGTGAACGATCCAAAAGCAAACGTTCTCCGACGTGCCAAGAGGTTCATTTTTCCGCCGTGGGCGCTATCCACGCTGGGTCAATCGTGTCGACCGTTCCGCGTGGCTCGGCGGGGGGGCTGACGCCACAGCAAAGCCAGTCAATCAACGAATCGTTGCCAACAGTATTCAACGCGCAGCACATATGTCGACGCTCTCGGTGCGCGCATAGTCCCAAGCGGCGAAGGCCACCGCCGGCACCTCGACGCAGCAGATGTACGGATCCTCACCAAACATGACGTAACTGTCGTACAGAGCGTGAGCTGACATCCCCGGCACGTACGCCGCGGAGAGATACTCGTTGACGATACGCCGGCACTGAGCGATCGCCGTTTCAGCTTCTGCAAATTCACCCAGGCGGTAGCGATTGCCCTCGTCCATGAAGTGGGAGTTGTCCTCAACCATCACGACGTAGCCCATGCTGACCTCCTTGCGTTGAATCGGGTCAGCCAGCCGCCACAAAGCGTCCGGCATCGAGTTCCTGTTCGCCGTCCCAGCGGTAGGCCACCAATGGCCCGGCTTTCGCAGCCGACCAGTCCAGGCAGGCGACCTTGGGCGACAGCAGGCGCGGCAGCCCCTCCATCCAATAGTGCCCGATGAACACCGGTGATCCGATCACGGGTGTAGCCAGATACCCGTCGACGATGTCCGTCTCCGGCATCCGGTGCTCGTGCTCGGAGCCGACGATGGCGACGTCGCGGTAGGTGCGAGCGTCTTCCATCCACCAGCGCGTGCGAACCTCAGTCCGCTCCTTGCCGCTGTGATCGACGAATGAATATCCGTCCGGCAAGGTGATCTCCAGTCCCTTGGTCAATCCTTCCATTGCCTCGAATTCGGCTGAGCCCTTGTCATAGGCAGCGCGCAGGAATTCTTCGCTCATAGATGTTCCTGCCGGCCAGCTGCGCTTCACCACGTCGACGAAAGGCTGGTGCCACCAGGCATGCACCACGCGCGCACCGCCCAGGTCCAGAAAGGGCGGCAAAGTCCTGAAGCAGGTGACCATGTCCCTGTGCAGTTCCGAGCCCTCGCCGACCTGCTTTAAGAACTCGGCGTGCTGGGCGACGTTGTTGTCGCTGTGCCTGCGGAGGAACCCGCCCGGCACTTCGGCGCGCTCGGTGACATACCCGATCGCATTGAACTCGTGGTTGCCCATGATCGACAGGGCGTTGCCAGAGTCGATCATCGAGCGGACGATGTTCACCACCTTGACCTGCTCCGGTCCGCGGTCGATCAGGTCGCCCAGGAACACCGCCTGCCGGCCCTGCGGTGGGATCCACATCGTCTTGCCGGTTTCCACATAGCCGAGCTTGTGCAGCAGGGCCTGGAGCTTGCCCGCCTGGCCGTGGATGTCGCCGATGAAGTCGAAGCCCATGGAGTCTGCTTTCATTGTTGGTTGCGTTGTTAGTTGCTTTGTGCAACGAACTGAGTATGATCCGCTTAGTTCAACAATGCAACTAAGTTGTGATGACCACTTCAAACACCAGCTCCCAGCTCAAACGCTACCCGATGCCTTTCACGCGCATCGAGATCGTTGTCATGAGTCTGATGGAAGGTGAGCTTCACGTTCTGCTGGCGCGCCGGGCTGAAGCGCCATACGCCGGCAAGTGGGCGCTGCCGGGGGGCGTGCTGAGGATCGACCTCGATCGCTCGCTTGACGCCGCTGCCCAGCGTGTCATGAAGGAACGGCTTGGCATTGAGATGCCTTTCCTGCGGCAACTCGCCACCGTGGGCGGTCCGACGCGCGACCCGCGTGCACCCTGGGCACTCAGCGTGGTCTACCGGGCCATGGTGCCGCTCGACTCGCTCGCGCCCGTCGCAGGCAAACGCATCGAAGCGCTGGCATGGCGTCCAGTGAAGGATGCCGCGGCCGACAAGGCCCTGGCGTTTGATCACGCCGCGCTGGTGGAGGAGGCCGCCCGGATCACCCGGTCCGAGGTGGAAGAGTTGCACTTGCCCTTCGGCTTCCTGCCAGGGCACTTCACGCTCGGCGAACTCCAGTTGACCTGCGGCCAGTTGCTGGACCGTCCGCTCGACAAATCCAGCTTCCGGCGTCGGCTGGCGGAGCGTGACCTTCTTGAACCGGTCGAGGGCGCGATGAAGACCGGCGCCTTCAGACCGGCACAGCTTTACCGCCAGAAGCGCTCCTGAGCTGTTCTGGCCACCTTCACGGTCGCGTCTCTCCTCTGCCTCATCGACACCCCCTGAAAGCCTCCATGCCCATCCTCCTGAACCGCCGCCAGATCCTGACAGGCCTGCTGGGCCTCGGCGCCTCGGTGGCATTCGCGTCGCCTGTGGAGCAGGTGTCGACGCATCTGGTCGACCTCGAGTGGCAGCGCTTGGCCACCGACCCCTGGTTCTTCGACATCATCGATGTGGATGGCACGATCTCCGAGAGTACGGCGGTCGAGCCGTCGGTCTATTCGGATCTGTTCCATATTGCGGAGGCGGACCTTGCAACGACCGCGGGGCTGATCAACCAAGTGGAGCGCTACGCACCACTGACGGCCGTCTTCCGGATGACGGCGGTTTCGGAGCTGGAGGACGTAGGCGATCAACTCCTGCGTGGGAACGCCACCCTTGAACCCAAGGAGCGGAAGAGCCTGCGGGCCCTCGAGGCTGACCTGGAAGACGAAGAGAACGGCTGGGCCGAGCTTGTCCGCCACGAAGGCGAAGCGAGCCTTCCTCGGTTCCGCGCGATGGTGCAGGAATGGCTGGCTGACTCCATCGAATGGGAGCTGCTGGAGACCTTCCCCCGGTATTGCGGCGGGCAAGGCATCGCGCTGAGCTTCTTCGAGGATCTGAGCCACGACGTGCGAAGCGCGCTCGACATCGAGATCGTCGACGGCGACCAGCCCGGCAGTTCGTATGTCGGTGCGCAATTGCGATCGGGTATCGACGAGGCCAACGCCATAGCCGCCGAGCTTGGACTCCCGTTCCGCTTTCGGGACGCCAGTTAGGGAGGAACGGCACCACGGCAGGCACTGCCGCCGTACACTTTTCCTATCGCCGAGTTAGGACTACTTGCGGGCGATTCACAAATTCAGCTAAACGGTCGGCCCAGACACAGCCCCTGGTGACCGGCTTTTGCCGGTTACCCAGGGGCTGGGTTGTTTCTGGAGTTCTTTCATGTCCATTCGCGATGGTCTTTTTTCCTCGGAGTCGGTTTCCGAGGGACACCCCGACAAGCTTGCCGACCGCATCTCCGATGCGATCCTCGACGCGTTCCTGCACCTCGAGCCCACCGCCCGCGTGGCGTGCGAGACACTGATCGCCGACCAGTGTGTCGTGCTCGCCGGGGAGTTCAAGACCAAAGATCCTGCTGTCTTTCGTGACGTGCGTGAGCGGGCCGTGTCGATCGTCGCCGGCGTGCTGCGGGGTGCCGGGTACAGCGACGCGGTGACGGGCATCGACCCGGACCGGTGCGAGGTGCAGGTGCGGTTCAACGGCCAGTCGGCCGACATCTCGCAGGGCGTGGACCACGTTGATGGCGTCATCGGTGCAGGTGACCAAGGGCTGATGTTCGGCTACGCCTGCGACGAGACGCCGGAGCTGATGCCGGCGCCGATCGTCTTCGCCCACCGGCTGGTGCGGCGGCAGGCAGAGCTGCGCCGCTCGGGTGAGCTGCCTTGGCTGCGGCCGGATGCGAAATCGCAGGTGAGCTTCCGCTACGAGGATGGTCGACCCGTCGCCATCGAGGCGGTGGTCCTGAGCACGCAGCATGCCGACGGCATCCGGCACATCATCGACAGCGTCATTCCGGCGTCGATGCGCAGCGACAACTACTGCGAGCTGATCAACCCGACCGGGCGCTTTGTGATCGGCGGTCCGAAGGGCGATGCGGGACTGACAGGGCGCAAGATCATCGTGGACACCTACGGTGGGGCGGCGCCCCATGGGGGAGGGGCATTTTCCGGGAAAGATCCAAGCAAGGTCGACCGGTCGGCTGCCTACATGGCGCGCTTTCTGGCAAGGCAGGTGGTGGGTCGAGGCTGGGCACGCCGCTGCCTTACGCAAATCGCCTACGCGATCGGTGTGGCCGAGCCGGTGAGCTTCCTTGTGGATGCAGACGGCGCAAGCCCGGCACGCAACGCCGAGATGGCGGCGGCGCTGCGTGAAGAGTTTGATCTGACGCCAGCGGGCATCATCCGGCGGCTTGACCTGCTCAAGCCGATGTACTTTGAGACCGCGGCGTACGGGCACTTTGGCCGCAGCGACCTCGACCTGTCATGGGAAATGTTCTGAGATGACAACAACAAAGAAGCCGACGGTTCGGTCCGTCGAAGTCTCAATCGAAACGGTTGACGACACGCTCACGTGTTCTATGGCGCTCGTCACCTGGCGGCGAATCCTCGCCGGACGCGTCGTTACCCGCGTCGTGCCGTATCGCTACGAGGGAGAGCGCTTTACCAGCGAGTGGATCTTTAACGGGGCAGGGCCTGGAACGCTTCATGTCGGCTATGACGACTGCGGCGTGCATTTGGATGGCGCTCTCAGCGACGCAAGTGTATTTGTTGACGGAGAGCAACTCGAGATGTCGACGTTCGAGCCACCTCCAGCTTCATAGCGTCCATCGCCGGTGCTTGGGGTCGGCCGCCTGATATGCGGAACATGTCGCTCGCCCTTAAGTTTGAGCAAGCCGCCGGCGCCGGCGGTCGACAACTTCCAGAAAGTCGGCGGAGCCTTCGCCGACTGCTACGCGATTTGCCAAGTACGTTCGCTTGCCGCGAAAATTGAGGAAGCGGGCAACCGTGGCGAAAGCATCGGCCTTTCCAATTAACTTCTTGATGGAATATGACCTTGCCCCTGGAATCCGTACCCCATAGCCGAGTTCATGAGTTGGCTTGCTGTGGCTGATTGGCAAGCCAGTCCTGCTCGAACTGCCTCGGGCTGACGTATGCCAGCGTCGAGTGCAGCCGGTCTCGGTTGTACCAGAGCAGCCAATCGATGGTTTCGTCCTTCGCCTCGCGCCGGGTCTTGAACCGTTTGCCGTGCAGCCGCTCCACCTTCAACGACCCGAAGAACGTCTCGCTGCAAGCGTTGTGAATCGCCCCAGGATTGAACTGACCCCCAGAAGTTGGACGAACTTCAAGAGGTACGTTTTTTGAGGGCAAGGTCAAAGGTCACGCTGGCCAATCCAGCAAACCAGCACCTCTGGTTTTTGGACTCATGCGACAAGTCCCAATCTGTCCATGGTGACCGAGCTTAAGGTCCCCGCCTGCTGCGTTTAGTCTTCTGCTTTCCGCTGGCTTCGGTAAGCACCGAACGAGTAAACCGTTCTCTCTTGATGCGCAAAAAAAGGCGGTTACGGTTTCGCGTCGCAGTTCAAGTTATCTTTCAACGCGCGCCGGCTTCATACCTGGCGCCGCCAAATTTCCGGACCTCGTCTGCCGGAACTTCTAGTCGAGGCAAGACTAACTCTCTACAATTTGTAACCAAGTGCTCCTCGAATCGGGGAGATGAAGTTCAAGCACCGGGCGCGCATTTCTACGATGACAACAACCACTAACAACGCAAGAGAGGCTGCCCCGGCCCCCGCAGGGGCTTGGATCAAGTTTTTGCGCTCCTATGGGCCCACGCCCGAAAACGGCATCCTCTTCGACGAACACGTCAGTAAAGCTCTTGCGAAAGCCAATGTCGCGCCCATTAGCCTCCCCACCACACGGTTGGCGGCTATTGCCGAGCGCGCCGCCAACGGGCTACCTGGATCGATCCTTATCGCCGGAACGGCTGGCGACGGCAAGACGTTCCATTGCCGAAGCTTGTGGCTGAGCTTAGGCGGCGACGGTGGTGCGTGGGCCGCCAAAAGCATGGTCAAGGAACTGCAGCTCGCCAACGGCCGGACGGCTATCTTCGTCAAAGACCTGAGCGAACTCGCGCAGGAGGACAGCGACTACGCCATGAACTTATTGGAGCAGTCCGCACTTGGCGCCGAGGACAAACGGTTTTTGGTCATCGCCGCCAACCACGGGCAGATCTTGGAGAGGCTCAGGGACTTCGGGAATCGGCGCGGACGCCAAAGCGACTTGCGCAACATCATCCAGGACTCGTTCCTGCTCGCCTCGACGCCTCCCGCCCGGCTGGCGATCTACGACCTGAGCGCGTCCGCCAACCGCGATACGCTGAATAACGTCTTCGACGCCGTCGCCAATCATCCCGAATGGGACAAGTGCGGGGGATGCGGCCACCAAGGCGAGGGGAAAGTCTGCCCCATTTATGAGAACCGCAACCGAATGCTGGGCGCGGCAGACGGAGGCCTCCTGTCCACGAGGCTCGGCGACGTCGCCGAGGTGGCCAAGTTCAACGGCTGGCATCTGCCGATCCGGGACATGCTCACCCTGGCTTCGAACATGATCCTGGGCCATCCCGCCGCCAAGGAAGGCCTCATGACGTGCGCTGACGTTCCGCGCATTCAAGAGGAACAGGATGTCGAGCGCGCAAGCCTCTACTCCAACATCTTCGGCTCGAACTTGAAACCCAAGATGAGGCAGCGGCTGATCTTCCAAGCGCTGGCTAGCTTCGGCATCGGGTCCGAGACCACCAACGGTGTCGATGGCCTCTTGGTCTACGGCGCAGACGACCCGGCCTTGGCGCCGGCCTTCGACCGCCTCCTGCGCGCAGACCCCGTCTATGGAGCCAACGACGCTTACTTGTCCGAGCTGCGCCGCTACTTGGAAGGCGAGGAGGAGGCGCGGTTGGATTCGGGAGCCGCGGAATTCCTGGCGCGCTTGGAGGCGCAGCGCCGTCGCCTTTTCTTCACCGTCTCGGATGGCGAGCAGGATTACGCGCACTGGCCCATGTCGGTGTTTCGATTCGCGAACGAATACCTCGCGCTAGCGGCCGACGTCTCCAATCAGCGGCCGATCTCAGAGCCGATACGCTCGCGCCTCGCTAAGGGTCTCAACCGGGTGATGACCGGCCTCTTGATTGAGAACGGCGACAAGCTGTTTGTGGCGAGCTCCGGGGGCTTCACACAGTCGCGCGTGAGCGTGCTTTGCGACACCGAGGCGCCGGCGCGACGCGTCGGCGGTGTCGGCATGCGCGCCCGAGTCGAGCCGCTTTCGGGGCGCCCATTGCTTGAAGTCGCGCTGGCCGCCGGCGAGACGAGCCCCGCGTCACTCGCGCTGACACCCGTGCGCTTCGAATTCCTCTGTCGAGTCGCCGACGGAGCGTTGCCAGGCAGCTTCTCGAACGAATGCCTGGAAGACCTGTTGGCCTTCAAGGCGCGGCTGCTGCGAAAAGCCGAGCTGCTGCGCAGGCAGCGCGCGGAGGACGATGACGACGACGCGGCCAACGAACAGACGCTCACGCTCAACTTTATCGACATGGAGCAGTCCGGGATGGGATTCTCGCGCCCAGTCACCATCAGGACGGTCGCGTGAGGCCCCGCATCGACGCCGTCAGCTTCGCGGTGGACGAGCACATTTGGGGCCACCGTCTCTACGACGAGCAGCTCCCGCACCTTTTGATCCTCGAATTCCTCGGCGTCTTGGGGTCGAATCTGCAAGCGCCTCTACACCCGGCCGGCCCTGACACGGTCCGCTTCAAACCGCAGCGCCAAACGCGCATGCGGGCCTTGCTGTTCAACAACCCGTACGTCGAGTCAATCCGGCAACGCTCTGTCTCCAATGACGAGAAATGGCGCCTTTGGACCGAGCGCTTCGCGCAGGACTGCGCGGCGTTGGGTGAATGGAACCTTGGCTATCTGCGTGCGCGCTTCGCCGAGTTCGACGACTTCGCCAAGGCCATCGAGCTGCTCAGATCCTCGGCGTTCGAGGCGCGCAGCAACAAGCGTTGGAGCTCCAAATTCGTCTTTCCTTTCGGCCCCGACGCCCTCTACGAGGACCTGCGCGTTGGCAACACCGGAGCGTCATCTAACGACCGTCGGTTCTTCGCCCGCGGTGGCGAACTGCTGTATCTCATGCTGTCTCGCGCGGCGCGCGGCGCCGAACTCGGCGCGCTGCTTAAAGACCGCCTGTTCGACTCCACCGCGCCCATGAATCGATTGGCTCGCGCTCTCCAAGGGGAACCGGAATTGGCAGCGCAGGACAGACCGATCGGCTATCTGCCCTACGCGAGCCACCCGCGCTTCGACATCATTTGCGAAGACTGGCTTGCGATTCTCTCGCGCGACATGCCGGTTTACGACGCGTTGGAGCATCTGATCGCCAACGCTGGCCTCAACGTCCTGCTCTATTTCCTCGAGTGCGCGAAAGCGGAGGCGGGTGACTCCGATCCGGTAGAGATCGTGTGCGAGATCGTCTCGCGTGAGCGGACCAAAGTCAGGGCGCTGTCCGGCGATTCGTTCCAGTCCAACCAAGGCCTGTCGATGCGTGCGGTGCGTGCGGCGGTGGAGAAGATCCGACTGACGGACGAATGGGCTCAAGCGGCGGAGTCAAGCGATCCTAACGCCGCGGCCGCGGGCTTGATGCGGACCTGGTTCCAATGGCCTCCGGCCAATGGCTCCGACGAGGACGCCGCCGACTCTGACACTGGCGACGAGCTTGTGTCGAAGCTCGCGGCGGCTGCCGAGACGCGGCATGGGGAGCACGTCGGAAAAATCCACGGCGCGTGGTCGCGCGCGCTGGGCTTGACCTCCCGCCGCCTGTCGCGCCGCACGCGCTACGCTCCGAACGACAAACTTTTGAAGACGCTTGTCGTCTCCGTGGTGGACGACCGCATGCAATTCGACGATTTCCTCGCGTTGGTCCGCGAGCGTTATGGCCTCATCGTCGGCGACGTGGAAGGAGCGCGGCTCGTGAAGACGCAGCAGGTCGACCAGGAGGCCCTCAGCGACAACAAGGATAAGCTCGAAGCACGGTTGGTGGGCCTCGGTCTCGTGCGTCGGCTCTCGGATTCATGCTCGTTCGTCGAGAACCCGTTTGCGATGGAGGTCCATGCATGAGCGCCGACAAGATCATCGGACGCGTCGTCGCCTCAGTTCTGCTTTCCCGGCTCCCGGAGATACCGGAGGGGGCTCCTCAACCCGAGCCATCCTATTTCCGCTTGGACAAACTCGACGGAAGCCAGATCGCCGCGGCGGTGCGCGAGATACGGCTTAATCCCATGCTGGCCGATCGCGTCGACCTCAAAATCCCACGCTGGCTGGTCATAGGCGAAGGCCTTCCGGAAGAGGCCCTGACATCGGAGAACGCCGGCGCGGCCCGCAACGCTACCACTACGAAGACAGTCGTTCTGACAGCAAACGGCACCGAGCCGGGCCTGGCCGACACGCTCGACCACGTGGCGGCCCTCGGCGCGAAGGAGCTGCGTTCGCATCAGCAGTTCTGGGTTGAGGCCACGTGCCACGTCGCCTCGCTGGCGCCTACGACTGAGGACAGGGCGATCTTTGCTTCGGCCGTTTCGGGCCTCGTCCACGTGACCGACCTATCCTTGGTGCAGCTCGGGGAGTTCTGCTCCAAGATCAGCGAGGCTTTCCACCCTTCCCGCGGTCTGCCCATCCGCAACGCCGTCGGCTGGGCGCTTCCATGCGTAGGGCTGCCACGGGACACATCATTTTTCGCCAGCGCAAAGACCTACGGCAAGCAGTTGGGTCCGTGGCGCAAGGCGTTTGGCAAGCTCTTTGCCAACCGCCAGCCGCTGTTGTTCAAGCGCCGCCCGACAGGTCAGCCCATCGATGCGGAGGACATGCGGACCAGGTTCGACGACAACCTTACGTCGATCGCAGCCAACGCGCAGCCCGTTCTCACGACCTTCATCAACGCGTCCGATTCCGACGACGCCGCGCGTGCCGAAGTCGCCGAGCTCGAATGGGAAGAGCACGGTGTCCACTTTATTTTTGAAAAGCCGCGCGAGCAGCAGCGCGGGCTGGCCGATGAGACGCTTTATTTCTTCGAGCACATCCACAACGAGCCGGTCCTCACGAAGGAGTGGTTGGCCCATCTCGAAGATTTGAAGACGCGCGAAAAGCGATCCGACTGGAACGAGGGCGACGAGATCTTTTTCCACGGGCACAGGTCGTTCTTCGAAGACCACAAGCCGCTGCTGGCCAAGTGGGAAAAGATCATCTACGGCAAGCCCATCGACTGCGTCGACTTCTTGGAGGGCTTCTCGGCGCTGGTGTCCCAATTGGTGGCGAGCGCTCCGGACCCGAAGGGGGAGCGCGTCCTGCACATGACTGTGACCAAAGGCCGCACGGTCTGGCGCGAGCGATTCAACTACGACGTCGGCTCCTATTTCTCGTCGATGTGTCGAGGGCTCAAAGAGCTCATGGGCGAGCGCGTGCGTTGGCATGCGACAAAGATGCACACGGCGGCACACCTCGATCCCATCTTCGCGTATCGGGCGTTCTTCCAATTCGAGAAGGAGCGACTGGCCAAGCCGCCCAAGCCCTCGGATTCGCTGGCCCGCGCCGCGGTTCAGATCAAGTTCGACGCGGTGCTCTATGAGCGCGTGAATGGCGAAGAGGTCCAGCTGCGCAAAAGCCAGCTTGTATGGTCGTTTAAACCCGAGGCGATCGGCTTGACGATGGTCGACGACATGAAGCGGCTGATGGAGAAGGGCGGGATCAACTGCACCTCCGTCCCGCGCAGGCTCGTGAGCAAGAAGGGCGGCGTCCAAAGCGTTTCCCTGGACGACACCAACACTTTAGAGGCCACGTTCTCGTCGGATGCCGGGTCGCTCGTGCCGCCGGCCGGCAAGCTCAAGAGCCAGCGCCAAGAGATCAAGCGCCGAATCGACGAGTTGGCGGATCAGGGGCGCCTCTCCCAAGAGCAGCGCGGCGCGATCCGCGAAGCATGGGATCAGTTCGAGGACGACTACGCTAAGGCCATGGAGGACTTCATCTCCTATGGCCTGCATGGCGAGGCGGTCGAGCGTCAATCGGAATCTTACGCAGAGCTGCTTCGCGCGCTCGCCATCCACGCGCGCGGCGACACCTGCCGCTCGAAGCTCGTGACTGAGGTCCTCACCATCGGCACAGTGCGCGTATCGGGCGAGCAGCCGTGCATCATCATCCCGCCTTGGCATCCGGAGCGGATGAAGGCGCTGGCGGTCAAGACACGCCGAGTCGCAGGCCTCGCCTCCCATTTGCTGGCAGGCGTGGACGTGCGCTTTGGCGACCACGGCATATTCAACAAGGAATTCGCCGACGAGCTTCGGCACCCGTTCTACCCGGAGATCGCCATCGCGGAGCGCGCGGGCACTCCGGAGCTCGTGGCCGAGAGCGGCACGGTCAACGGATACAGCCTTATGGAAATGCCGGTCAGCGGCGACCAAGAGTTCCTGACCGACGTCGACCCCTCCGCGGCGGCGAAGCACGTCAAGGAGCTTTTGGACCGCTATGTGGGCTTGCAGCCGCATGAGGCCAGCAACCTAAGTGTCTTGCTCTACAACGCGGATGCCGCCGAACTGCCGCTGGCCGTAGTGCATGAGCTCTCGCGCGTGCAAGCCGAGAGCGAGGACGAATTCCAGTGCGCCGTGGCGGTGCGTCACCGCGACCCCAACAAGCTGCGCCAGGTCTACGCGGAGCTAGTCACCAAAGCGGGCGACGATCCGGATCTGCCGGTTGTGAGCGAGACGTCCGAGAACTTCATCTCGAAGCTGCGCATCGCGGCGGTGCCCGCCTCCTCGACACCTCCGCAGTCGGCGGGCTTTAAACCCTTCGATATCGCCTTCTTGCACGACGTCGTGTCCCGGACGGCGGGCGTCGAGTGGATCAAGGTGCCTTGGGCCAACGAGCGCCCGAGCTTCGAGCACGCGCCATCGCGGTGGTCGTATCGCAGCGTGTCCGGCGAGGACGAGCTCAAATCGACGACGTTCCTGACGTGCCCGCAGCAGACCGCCACGGGCTGGGCCTACGTCGCCGCGGTCGGCTCGGTCGCGCGCCGCGCCGATCCCATCGACGGCGAGCGGGTGTTGCCTGCGCGGCGCATCTCGCTTGAAAGCCCGGCGTTGAAGGAGACCCTTGACGACGCGCACGCCATGGCGGAATGGGTGGCGACCTATGACGAGCTTCTCGACAAGCGGCAGCTTCGGGAGAACGGCATCACCGTCGTCCGTTATCGGCGCGCCTCAACGAACGGCCGCAACATGATCGTTAGCTCCACGTCGGAGCTGCGGCTCCTCGGCGTCTTGGCGCGCCGACGCATCGCGGAGCTTGGCCTCTCGATGGACGAGGCGAAGTTGTCCGAGGTGGTGTCGCGAGCCAAGGGCGACGCCCTCTCCGTCTCCGGTGACATCGTCATGCGCGCCGCCAAGCGCGGCGTGTCCGCGGGCGAAATGCTCGGGCTCGTGCTCAGCCGATACATCGTCGAGGCCGAGCTCAAAGCGTTGGCGGGCTCCGGCTCGCGCCCGAGTTTCTGCGCCTTCTTCCTGCTTGACGACTACGCGAGTTGGCTTGCGCAGAAGGAGAGCCGCATCGCCGACATCCTGGCGCTGTGCGTCGAAGAGCGCGACGGCGAGCCTCATCTGCACATCGCCATTGTTGAATCCAAATACGTAGGCGGAAACGCGAGCGCGGAGGCCAAGCGCTCTTCGCGTGCTCAGCTTATGGCGACGCTCAACGTGTTTCGCAGTGCGCTGTTCGGCGACCCTGGCCGGCTCGATCGTGACGTGTGGCTCTCGCGCCTCGCGGACCTGCTGCTTGACGCGCACATTCCCCCCGGAGCGACAAACCTGCTTGAAAAGGCGCGCGCGCAGCTTCGCTCCGGCGAAGCGCCCATTTCATTGCGCGGCTACTCGCACGTCTTCTTGCACTCCGCGGACCCCGCGTCGCCGGGCTCGCAGTCGGAGCAATCGTCGATCGAGTCCGGCGAAGGCGCTCCGGCCTGGCAAGAAGTGTTCGACCGGCAAGAGGTCCGATCTCTCATGGAGGTTTACGCGGCCAAGGCCGACCCCGCTGCGATAAGGCAGGCGCTCGGTCCGCAAACGCCTTGGCTCGATGGCGACATGCGTTTGCCTGCGCCTCGAGTGACATGGACTTCGATGATCGGTTTGCTCGCCCAAGGCGCGCCTAGCCTGAAGCCGGCGGAAGTTGCCTATGTCGGCGCGGCCCCCATACCGGCGGCGCAGCCGCCCCAGGAACATGCCGACGCCGCGCCGACCCAACCCACGGGCAGCGAAGGGTCGGCGGAGGCGCCCGCGCAGCCGTCAGCTACAGCCGCTGCTCTGCCGCATCCGATGCGGCGCGATCGAGCGCTTGGGAATCCCGCGCAAAGTAACTTCGAAGCGCTGGTGGCCGAGAAGTCGCGCGCTGGCGAGGGTTCCGATGACGAGCGCGTCGTGTGGGCGGACGATGTCACGAAGAAGCTTCGCATTGCGCTCAATGGCTACGGCCTGCAGGCGGCGGTCATCGGGACGAGGCTCACGCCAAACGGCTGCTTGGTGAAGCTCGCCGGTTCTGATCGGCTCCGCGTCGAGGACATCGAAGCCAAGCGCATGCAGCTTCTGACGACGCACGCGATCAACCTGGTTACGGTCCAACCCATGCCGGGCGAGATCGTGGTCACGATCGCAGGCGCGAAGCGCCAATCCGTCTCGCTATGGGATCTGTGGGCGAAGCGTTCGCTCAATCGCAACGCCGCCGGGGTCAACACCTCGTTCGTACTGGGTTTGCAAGAGATCAACGGGTCGCTGCTATATCTCAACCTCGGCGGTGAATTCGGGGGGCTCTCTTCGCACGATCCGCACTCCTTGGTTGCCGGGGCTACGGGCAGCGGGAAATCCGTCCTCGTGCAGTCGATGCTGCTCGACATCGCGGCGACCAATCCCAAGGAGCTCGCGCAGATCGTCTTGATCGATCCTAAGATGGGCGTCGACTACGCGCCTTTGGAGGCCTTGCCTCACATGCGCGAGTCCATCGTCATCGAGAAAGGCCGCGCCGCGATCATCCTCGAAGGCCTCGTCCAGGAGATGGAGAAGCGCTATCGACTGTTCCACAACGTCCGCGCTAACAACTTGACGAGTTTCAACGCGAAGTCCGCGCCCGAGAGCCGTCTCCCCCTTATCTTCTTGGTCCATGACGAGTTCGCAGACTGGATGCTCGACGACGCTTACAAGAAGGCGGTAAGCGCTGCGGTCCAGCGGCTGGGGGTCAAAGCCCGCGCCGCGGGCATCCATTTGATCTTCGCGGCCCAGCGCCCGGATAAGGACGTCATGCCCATGCAGTTGCGCGACAACCTGGGCAATCGCTTGATCTTGAAGGTGGCGAGCGAGGCCACGTCGAAAATCACATTGGACCGAGGCGGAGCAGAGTTGCTCTTGGGCAAGGGCCACATGGCAGCCAAGCTCACGGGGGAACAGGGCCTTGTTTTCGCGCAGGCTCCATTCCTAGCTGAATCCGACATCGAGTTGGCCGTACATGCCATCCTGAACGACAACAAATGAGGCCTCGACAAAAAGATCTGCCGTCGAGAATGAAGAGCGGGAATGAAGGATGAGGAGACGACGAACGTGAAGATTGATCAGCGAAACTGGACTGTGCGCAAACTTGTCGATAACAAGACAGTCATCAACATCAACCCACTTTGGCAGCGCGGTCCCGCTTGGAAGCCGCAAAGACAAGCGTTGCTAGTCGACTCGATCCTCCGAGGGATGGATATTCCCAAAATCTACGTTCGCAAATTGACGGGAAAAGTTTTCTCGCACGAAGTAGTCGATGGACAGCAGCGGATCCGCGCCATCTGGGAGTTCCGGGCGGGTCAAATTCCGCTAAAACATCCTGACAAAATCGCGGAGATCGATGGCATAGTTGTCGACGGGCTTCGCTACTCGGCGCTGCCGAAAGCGCTCAGAGATCGGTTTGATGAATTCACGTTGAGCATCGGCGAAATTACCGATGCCAGTAGTGATGAGATCACAAACTTGTTTGGCAGACTCCAAATGGGCGTCTCGTTGAACCCGGCGGAGCTGCGAAACGCGATGCTCAAGCCTCTCGGTTTGGTCATCGACACCATGGCGACGTCGCATGCTTTCTTCGACGATTGCCGGATTGCCGACACGAGATATAAGCGGCAAGACTATGTGACCCATCTGTTCACGATGGCGGCCTACAACGGCTCCAGAAACATCAAGGCGCCGGACCTGAGAGCCATGTTGGCTGAATACACGCCGGACCGTACGGATGAAATTCTTGAATTGACAGCCAGAGTAGGCGAGGCCTTGTCCACGTTGGACTTGGTCAACCAACAGCTCGGCTACAAAATCGTTCAGAAATGGATTTTTGTAGACTTGGGCTGGTTGATTCTTCAATGGCAAGAAGAAGGTCGAGAAGTGGACCCGATCAAGTTGGCCGAGAGCTACAAGAAATTCGATGCTCTTCGGAGGGAGCACACCAGTGATCCGGCCGCGCTGCTTCGAGCAGGCCACAAGTTGTCGGACAGGCAGGCATCGAATCTCTATGCCTACATCAATGCCTTCCGCACTCAAGGCGGTGAGCACGGAAATTTGGGCATCCGCAATCTGGCGCTTCGCGCATTCACTCGTCAATAGGAGCGCACGATGGCATTCAATCCCGGCATGATCCCGCCAAACTTGAAAAAGGCCTACGAAGATGAACGCGTTGTTTTCTTGGTCGGGGCGGGGCCATCCATGGGAGCAGGGCTCCCATCCTGGGTGGAACTTTTAGAGTTGATGATCCAAGAGGGCGAGCGCAACAATGTCATCACTCCGGAGCGAGCGGTGGAATATCGCGGACTCAAAGGCGATGCGAACAAGTATCTTTTGCTGGCTTCAGGCTTAAAACGCGACCTAGGGCACAACTTCCAGCGATTCATGGAGCAAATCTTCGTTGCCTCCAAGCCGAGGACAACCGCCTTTCACAAAGCCTTGGTGGCGCTCGATAAGACGCAGTTCGTCGTCACGACCAACTACGACACGCTCATTGAGAAAGCATTTAGGACTATCGACGAAGATTTGAGCGTTTGCACATATCAGGAAGTGGGCGAAATCCAAAGACGACTGTCGAATAAGGAGTTCTTCGTACTTAAAGCGCACGGCGACGCCTCTAAGCCTGGTAATGGCTTGATTCTCACGGACGCGGACTATCGAAGCCTCATGTATCAGCATCGCGGATATCAAAGCCTTCTGATCACGATCTTCACTGTCTTCACTGTGGTGATTGTGGGCGCTTCTCTGTCGGATCCCGAAACCAAGCTCTTGCTAAATTACATAGCGGATGCATTTCCCGGAGCCAGCCCAAACCACTTCGCGCTAATGTCCAAAGAGGATGTAACGGGCGTCGAGAAGGATCACTGGTATGCGGAGTTCAATGTTCAATTTGTTCCCTTGAGCAAAGATAACGACTACTCAGAGACCACCGAATTCTTGCAGGCCCTCAAAGGCTAATCTGCCGGCTGCGGTGGGGCGGCTACTTGTGGCAGACGACGCAAGCACCACCGCCTTCGTCCTCGCCGTACAGGTCGTCGATGTCGTCTTGAGAGTCGAGCACAGGCCGGAGCGGATTGACGGGCCGACGGCTGGCCTCCCTGGCTTTGCGCAGTTCAAAGTCCGCGATGATTTGGACCACGCGCTGGGGCTTCTCCAACTCTTTCAGCGGCTCGCCCTTGCTCCATGTGAAGGGCGAACCATGCTCCAAGGCGTTCTTCTCGTAGGCCTTCGCCTCCTCGAACGCCTCTGGATGGCGCTCCTTCAAACGCACCCATTCGATCTTCTGCTGGAAGAAGCAAAATGTGCAGCCGCTGCGCGAGCGCCAATCGTAGTATTTTGGGATGCCGACGCCTGACGATTCTAGGATGTCGAACACACCCTTCTTGTCGATGCCGGCTTCTCGGAAGGGCAGGCTCACCTTCAAGTTTTCGTGCGTGGAGGTGTATCCCTCGCGGTAGTCCTCATCGGAGCGGATGGCGACATAGCTCGTAACCTTGTCGCCGCTGGCGAGGGCGGGCCGGATCCACTGCTCGAACGGCGCGAGCTTCAACTTGCGCGTGCACCAGCGCGTCTGCGCCGAGGGGAGGAAATTGCCATATTCGCGCAGCCAAAAATCGAAGTTGCGGCGCGGATTGAGCCTGGCGATGGGCTTGCCTAAAAAGCCTTCTAGGCGCCCTAGAAACTCATACACCTCGGGCAGCTCCTTGCCCGTGTCAGTGAAGAAGTATTCGATTTCGAGGTCGGGCTGCGTTTGGCGCACAAATACCGCGAGCGCTGCGCTGTCCTTGCCGCCCGATATGCCGAGCACATGCTTCTCAGCCATACGTCTTCTCCTTGGTGTCGGCCGCGTCGGCGGCGGCCAGCCTCATGCCGGCCTTCGCGAGGACCGCTAGCAGCACGTCGATCCCATGGCCCTGCTTCTCCATGTCGGCGACCAGCTTCGAAGCCATCTCTTCCACCGTTTTGCGGTGGCGGTCCGGAATAGAAAATTCGCGAGCGACGGTCTTGGTGTCGGCGCCCGCGCCGATGACCACCGCAAAGGCTTCGCTCGTGGGCTGGCGGCCTCGCACCGACACGAACGCCTCCGCCTGCCGGAAGCTCAGGGCGGACTTGGCGATGTCAAGCATCGCCGCGTCGATGTCGCGATCGTTCCAGTCGCGCGGCGGCTTGTTGGCCGCCAAGCTCAGGATCCCTTCGACGCTCGCTTGCAATCCGTCGTGCTTGGCTAGCCGGCCCGAGAACGCGTCCTGGCGCAAGTCGCCCGTCACGCCAGCAAGCGCCTCCGCGCGGGCGTTGAGGCGGTCGAGCCGATGGGCTGGAGCGTCGAGCGCTTTGAGCATGCTCGCTTCGATCTTCTTCATCAAGGCGCCGTAAGCGCCGGCGATCTCGATGACGGGTCCGCGCAAAGCTCGGACAAAACGCTCTCCGCCTGCCGTGTCGAGGATGGCAGGAAGGTCGACGAAGAGCACCTTGTGCGGATCGTGCGCTTTGAGCAACGTGTCGCGCACTTGGCGCGCCTCGAGGCTGAGGCTCTGCGTGCGCTGCGTCCACGCTGGAAGTCCGAACACGAGCCCGACCAAGCCGCGCGCGGCTTCGAGCGGATCGCGGGTAGGTGCAGGGGCGCCGACCTCGGCCAGAATCTTCGCGATGCCCGCGAGGACGCGAGCCTTCTCGTCGTCGATCAAAACCCAGCTCAGGGAAAAGCGCTTGGGGTCCTGCAGGTATTCGTCGATGTCGGCGTCGGCCAGGTGCGGGACAAAGACCCCGTCCTTGTAGACGGCGATGTTGCCCTTGTGCGCGAGCACGAACGCGGCGAAGAGGACCGGGATGGCGCCGGCTCGTATGCCGAAGGGCGGCTGGGACCACAGCGCGTGGATGTCCGAGGCGGCGACGCGCGCGCCCGAATCGGCGAACTTGTCGCGCGCGCCCTTCCACATGGCGGCGAAACTTTTCGCATGGCGTTTGTGCGGCGCCTGGAAGCCCCACACCCCCTCGTCGGACTCCCTGTGCAAGCCGGTGCTGCGCAGCAGCGTCTCATAAAGGCCGCGCTCGGCGGGAAACCCCTCAGCCATGCCCAGCGCTTCGACCTGCTCGCTCGCGAGCATCCGGTGCAAAAGCTCGCGGCGCGCTTTGACGCTGTTACTCGACATGCCGTCGCGATTCACGAGCTCGCTCCAAAGCGCGGGCGACTTCTCGTAGACATGGTCCGCCAAGACGGAGGCGAAGGCCGAGAGGCGCGAGCCCGCGTCCAGGTCGCCGGCCGACCAACGCGCGAATAGAACGGCGGCGCGCAACTGCTCTTCGAGGTTGGCGCGGACGTCGGCGATGCGGGCGTCGACTTCGCGCCGCGCCACGGGATCTCCACCGAGCTCCGCGCGTTCGCGCACAGCTTGAAGGGCCAAAAGCTCGGCGGCCAGGTCGTCTATGCGCGCGTGGTTATTGGGCACGCCCACCACGACGGGCCAAGGCGCCGTCCTGGAAAGCTCCGCCGCGTGCTTCTTGGAGGCGGCGGTCGTCGCATTTCGGTCCGGAAGCGCGAGCAGGAATACGCCGAACTCGCCCTTCGCAGGCTTGAAAGCCGAAGCCAGGCGCTCCGCGTCCGTGAGGCGGCACAGCGCCATGTTCATCCAGCGCATCGTGCCGCGCTCGTAATAGTGGCGTTTGGCGATGACCGGGTAGAGGTCCGTGAGGCTCGAGAGCATGGCGAAGTCCACGCCGTGCATCGACGCGCGGGCCTTGCCGATGGCGGCCTCAATGTCGAAGTCGCTTCCCTCAAACACCGACCATGCGGACAGGTGCTTCTTGTGGATGACGACGCGCCATTTTTCCAATTGGTCGAGCGCCGCGGCGATCTGTTCGGTCGACGCGCGCGCGAAGAGGGTATGGAGGACCTCGGCGTCGGCTGCGAGCCCCGAGCCGTTGCGGAAGAGGTCGATGACGGCGATGCTCTTGATCAACTGCACCAAAAGCGAGTCGGTGCTTTTGGCCTCGGTGCGCTCAACCGCCTCGGCGGCTTGCGCCCAGCGATGCCCGTCGGGCGACGACAAGATCGCCGGCTCCAAATTGGCTCTGAGGTAGTCCCAATAATCGTGCGGCCTATAGCTCTCCGCGTCGGCGGCAGGCGCCTCCGCGAGATACGAGCGGAAGCCGAACGGCTCGACGGATGCCAAGAAGCCGAACGTGCTGCGCTCGTTTTGGCCGAATTGGCGCTTCGATATGGGGCCGAGAAGCGACGCCATCGCCGGATGCAAGGGCCAGCAGGCGAGCAGCCGCGCCCCGAAGTCGGGGCCGACAGCGGGTCGGCGGGCTCGGATCGAGGCGGCAACCGCGTTGGCCGTCGCCTTCATCGCTCGCGGCGCGCCTTCAGACTTGATGGCGCGGCTGATGAGCTCAACGACTTCGTCGCTCGCAGCCACTATGGGAATGTCGGAAAACCGACCTTGCACCTTCGCCCAGTCGTCGCGCGTTTCAATACCAAGCCGCGCCGAGTATTGGGCGAACGACTGATGCAGGATGCCCACGACGACGACTTTGCCCGGCGCGCGCGCGGCAGCTTCGGCGAGCTCTTGGAAGAAGTAAACGTCGTCCCCGGAACCGAGCATCGCGGCTTCCAGGAACTTGCCCATCTCGTCAATGACAACCAATGCCCCGTCAAAGTCCTTCGACTCGGCGGCAGCGCAGATGTCGGCGATGACCGAGGCGCCTGTCGCCTTGCGCTCATCGACGCCGCGCTTGGCCTTCGCGAGCGCCCCGGCGAGCTCGGAGACCACGCTCGAACGCTTGCCGACGATGGGTAGGGTCAGCCATCCGCGCCGCGCCGGAAAAGCCTTGTCGAAAGCAAGATCCTTGTCCAAGCCGAGAATAATGCGAGCTCTTGTTCTGATCTCGCGGTCGGCGGACAAGGCGCTCGCCAGGGCGACGGCAAGGCTCGATTTTCCGCCGCCAAATGGGCCCGTCCAAGTGAACGCGCGTTGGTTGCTCTGCGTGAGTTGGCGCACCATGGTGTCGAGCGCGGCGTGCGCGGTCCCGTGGCAGACATATCCTTCGAGCGCGTCCGCGCGGCCCAAATCCGCGTCGATGCGGATCGAGCGTTGATAGTGTCGCGCGATGCGGACGGAATGTGAAAGCGTCTTGGCGTCAGGCATACGCCCTCCTAATCAGCGCCGCGCGCAGCTCGTCCGTCGAGCCAGGCTTGCGATGCACTTGCCGGAGGCCCGCTGTGTCCGTCGATGACATTGCGCCGGACGTGAGGTCCGCGAGCTCAAAGAGGCGGGTCGCCACCGAGTCCTCGTCGAGCTTGAACACGAGGCCAGGCGAGCCCTCGCCATAAGCTATCGCCTCGAAGGCTAACGAGCTGAGATCCCGCGCGGCGCGATCCCAGTAGTCCACGAGCGCATAGGCGAACATGCCGTCAGTGAGCGTCGCCTTCGGGCCGCGGCGAAACGCGAAATAGCCTTTGCGCTCTTCGCTTAAAAGGCCTAATTCCCCGAGCATCGGCTCAGCAAAGTCCTCCGGCGAGCCGCCTGCCATGCGGGGAGCGTAGCTGCGCAAGCAGGTCTCCAAGTCACGCGTCAACGTGACGGGCGAGAGCCTCGTGACGCCAAGCGCCTTAGCATAGCCGGCCAACGGCGGCGCCAACTCTTCGCGCGTGAAGCTTGGCGCGGCGACGTGGTTAAAAAGCCAACGCCAAGTGGTCGATCGGCCGCCTTTTCCTGCAAGCGACCAATGCGCGAGCCATGCTGTTGTAGCGCTCTCGGAATAAGGATCGAGCCCGTCGTCGTCGAACACTGCTTTTGCTATGTCGGTAAGAGGATAAGAGTCACCCGGCGCGTCCTCAACGAGGTCGCACGCCAACGCCCAATGGCGGATGGAGGCAACCATGTTTTTGCCCACACCGAACGCGGCGATCGAGCCTTCATCGGAGAAGACTGACTTTTGGATGCGCGCGTTCTTGTCAGCTTTGTCGAACGCTTTTTTCAGCCACATCTGGCGTAGCGGAAACGTCTCGTGCCCCGAAAAATGGGGTGTCAGACCCCCCGAGGTTGACGTTTTGATCATCATACAATTCTAGACTGGTGAAATCCACCAGATCGCCTTCCCCTTTTGTTTAACTCCGAACTTTTACGCGACTGCAAGGCGCCTCAGAAGTGCACGGTGTCTACATCTGTACGGAACACTACAGTTTGAAAAAGCCGAAAATTTTTCGCCTTCAATGAACTGACTGTATATTAATAAGGGGTATCCTTTTAGCTCCAGCGACCGCGGAACTACTGGATGAACATACAGATGCTAGCGATGTTCACGGGG
>NZ_JASJXG010000058.1:0-25798 GCF_035018765.1 Variovorax sp. RTB1 | reverse complement strand
ACCTCCACCTCCACCTCCACCGCATCCGGAGACAAGCCCCCCCGTGGCCATTGCTACGACGACGCTGCGAAGCATAAAACTTCGCGTGAGTGCGATGATATTTGACATCTGTAACTCTTCAGGGCGCTGTGGCAGGGCCAGCCGTCACCGTAAGCTTTGACGAACTGAGGTAGAGCACCGGCCGCGGATCGCCACTCGGGCGGTCGATGCGCAGTTCCAAAAATCTGTCGGACGGATTCGCAGTGGCCATGTTGGCAACCATCGTGGAGGGGGGCATAGCGTCGTTCGGCAACGCCCCTGCAGGGCCGCGCAAATCAGTGCCCTTCAGCTGCTGATTGACCTGAACCCAACTGAGGTGCAGGATCCCGGAGGGTATCAACGCCTTGGCCTCCACCCGAATCGACTCGCGATTTGGGAATCCGCCCCCGCCATCACTTATGACAATGGCCGCTTGATCGATGGGTAGGTCAAGGGTCGTGCTGCCAATCACCAGACGGAACGAACGGATCGCTCCGACATAACGCCCCACACAAGGGTCGAGGTCTACGCCAGGAGTGCTGTCTTCATAGCGCACTGAAAATGACCAGCTGCCCGTGGCGAGGTCGCTTTGCGAGAAACCCAAATCGGTCGGTAGGGCAGCGAGTTGTTCGGCCTTTGGCGCCTTGAACGTGCCACTGCCCGAGAGCTTGATCTCGGCAGCGGCACTTATCTGTGGCATTGCGATGCTTGCCGTCAGGACAAAAGCCGCCGTAAGCAGAAAAGAAGCTGCCTTCGGGCGTTGCCTTGTCCGATGTGTTCGATCCTGAGTGCTTAATTGCATGAATGTGCCTTTTGCGCGATGCTCAACCTTAGCTTACCGCTCTTGAACGCCTGGCGCGCCTTTTTTCGCCGACCCGCGGCATCCTCGGCCTGTTACGGAACGTCAACGTGTACACGTCTTTCGCGGCTGAAGCGTTTATTGGGCTCTCGGCAAATTCGCCGTCTTCCGGAGATCCCACCGTGAGCGTCCGTCGTTTCGTTTTCAAATGGGCCGCGGTAACTGCTGTGGCTGCTGCCACCCTATTCGCCGCCGCGTCAGCCAGTGCCCAAGTGTCGTGGTCCATCGGCACCGGCGCCCCCGCGTTTTACGAGTCGGCACCCGTCTACGCGGCACCGCCGCCGGTCTACTTTCAACCTGCCCCCCGCGTGTACTACCGTCCGCCGCCGCCGGTGTATTACCGGCCGGGGCCGGTGTATTACGGACCGCCGCCGGTCTACTACGGGCCGGACTACCGGAGCGAGTATCGCGACCGTCATCACAACCATCGGGACCGGGACGACCACGACGATTGAGACCGAGGTCGAACGGCTGTTGACGCCGGCGTTCCCCGTCGCTCTATCTAGTGTAGTGCGCTCTAAATAGCATATCTCTTGTAAACTTCAACCTGTGTCTAACGCGGAGGTTGAAGCAATGCGGGCTGCGCCGAAGATCGAACTGGATGCGGAGGTTGAACGGGAGCTGCTGAGCCTGACTCGCAAAGGGCGAGTGGAGGCTCGAACGCAGCAGCGCGCCAGGATCGTCTTGCTGGCTGCCAAGGGCTGGCAGAACAAGGACATTGCCGCTGAGGTCGGGCTGAACCGACTGCAGGTCGCGCTGTGGCGGGGGCGATTCCTGGAGGGCGGAATCGATGCGCTCAAACAGGATGCACCCCGCTCCGGGCGCCCGGTCAGCAGCGTGACCGCCGAAGTCGAGTCGCTGATCCTCGCCAAGACGCTGCACGACAAGCCGATCTCGGCCACGCACTGGAGTACGCGCACGCTGGCGGCTCAGCTGGGGCTGGGCCCGACGAGCATTCGTCGCGTCTGGAGCCGCAATGGCTTGAAGCCGCATCGGCAGACCTCCTTCAAGCTGTCGCGGGACCCGCGCTTCGAGGACAAGTTGCTGGACGTGGTGGGGCTCTACCTGAACCCGCCCGAGCGGGCGCTGGTGCTCAGTTGCGACGAGAAGAGCCAGATCCAGGCGCTCGACCGCACCCAGCCGGGTCTGCCGATGAAGCGCGGTCGTTTCGGCATAGTCACTCACGACTACAAGCGCCACGGCACGACCACGCTGTTCGCGGCGATGAACACGCTCGACGGCACCGTCATCTCCCTGTGCCAGCCGCAGCACCGGCACGAAGAGTGGCTGAACTTCTTGCGCCTGATCCAGCGCCAGACGCCCAGGCACCTCGAGCTGCACCTGATCGTGGACAACTACGGCACCCACAAACACCCGCAAGTTCAGGCCTGGCTTGCCAGGCATCCGCGCTTTGTCATGCACTTCACCCCCACGAGCGCCTCGTGGCTGAACATGGTCGAGCGCTTCTTTCGGGACATCTCCGAGAACCGCATCCGGCGCGACAGCTTTGCCAGCGTCGCTGAGCTCGAACTCGCCATCGACCTCTACGTCCTTCATCACAACGCCAACCCAAAGCCCTTCATCTGGACGACCACAGCATCGGCCATCCTGGCCAAAGTGACGAGGGCCAAGGTGGCGTTGGCGCGAGCCTCTAAATAAGCATTAGGATTTAGAGCGCACTACACTAGGTAGTCAAATGAAGCGCCAATGTCGAGAGTGCTATCGAAATCGCGGCTTGTTCAACATTGCCTGAACTTTTTTGACTCCACCAGCGTTCCCTTCATTACGTCATTGATATAGACCAGTTTGTCGCTCGGCGTGAGGTCGCTTTCGAACAGATCGATGACTTTGAAAGGCGGTCCAGCCGGCACAATGTTGACTTCATGCTGCACCTCGCCCAAGTCACCATCGTTCGATGGCTCGATCTTGACCTGTTCGCCCTTGTCAAGATTTAAGTCTGGACCGCCAATGTTCTTGATCGCGTAGGCCGTCAGCCGTAGCGCCGCAAGATCCACGTCCTCGCAACTACGACCGAAACTCGGTAAGGGGTACAGCAACCGGAAAAAGATCGGGCTCCGTATCGAAACAGCGACCTTGACCATGGGAGCCGTTGTCCGACAATACACGCCGCGGCTATCCCACTAGACGTCCCGCACGCGAACCTAAAGTTTGTCCTTTGCACGGGGACAACGAAATGATTAAAGCGCACGGTTATGCCACGCACCACTCCTTCAGTCGCCTCAAGCTGTTGGACTTCGAACGCGAGGAAGCCGGTCCGCGCGAACTCGAGATCGATGTTCTCTTTTGCGGCGTATGCCACTCTGACGTGCACCAGGCCAAAAACGAATGGTCTAACACAGTGTACCCGTGCATGCCAGGCCATGAGGTGGTCGGCAAGGTCCGCAAGGTTGGTCCTGGCGTAACGCGCTTTAAGGTTGGCGACGTCGTTGGCGTGGGCTGCATGATCGATAGCTGTCGGGTGTGCGCGCCGTGCAAGGCCGGCGACGAGAACTATTGCGAAGGTCCCAATAGCTGGCTGGCCACTTACAACGGTCCGATGGTATCGGCCGAGATGGCACCGACTAAGAAAAACATGTACGGGCGCGACAACACTTACGGCGGCTATTCGGACGTGCTGGTCGTCAAAGAAGATTTCGCGCTCCGAATACCCGACGCACTCAAGCCCGAAGTGGCTGCGCCGATATTGTGTGCCGGCGTCACCACCTATTCTCCGATGAAGCACTGGAAGGTCGCTCCGGGCCAGAAGGTGGGCATCATCGGCTTCGGTGGGTTGGGAAATTTGGCCGCGAAGATTGCCAAGGCCATGGGCGCCCAGGTGACGGTATTCACCACAACCGAAGAAAAACTAGACGAGGCAAAGCGACTCGGCGTCGATGGCGTGAAGGAGGACGACAAGAAAGCGCTTGCGGCACTAAAATTGAGCTTCGACTTTATGCTCTCGACCATCCCCGAAAAGCACAACGTAAATCCGTTTATTGCATTGCTGAAACGCGATTGCACTCTTACAGTGGTTGGAGCGCTTGAGCCTTTGTCACCTGTCAATAATCAGGAAGTCGCCTTCCATCGGAAGTCCGTGGCCGGCTCGCTCATCGGCAGCCTCGCAGACACGCAGGAGGTGCTGGACTTTTGCGCTAAGCACGGCATCGGACCTGATATCGAAATCATCTCCATCCAGGAGGTAAACGATGCGTACAAGAAAATCGAGGACGGTGACGTACGTTTTCGCTACGTGATCGATATGGCCTCGCTTAAAACCGAATCCGCAACCTAATCCTTAAGATCAAGTGCGACGGCTGACCTCGCCCCCGAAAAACGTTCCCCTTGCTGGAAGCTCACCGAAGCTAACAGCAAGGCCGCGAGCGCAGAGCAGATGGAAATTAGCCGGCTGCGAGCCGAGCCGGCTACAAAGAGCAGGTACAACGCGTCAACTTTTGGGGCAGTTGGCGGTCGATGCTGAAGGTGTTACGGCCGCACTGGCAGCGTCCTTAACAGGGTGTGGAAATACTCCTCTCTAAAGCGAGTCATTTTTTCCGGCAAGACTCGCTTTTCACATAGTGCAGTAAGCAGTGATTTCGGAAGCAGTTCACGCCGATTTTGGGGTTTTTTTGCGAGCCTCTGATTGCCTCAGAGCCTCTGCAGACGGACTGGTCCCAACGAACGCATGCGCGTCAGGTTGTAGGCTGTCATCGTCAGCACGAACTGGTCCACGCGCTTGAGTCCACGCACCATCACCTGACGAATTCCGCCCACCGTCTTGGCCCAGCCAAAGCCCTGCTCGATGAGCTTGCGCTTGCGCTGCGACAGCGCATATCCCTCGCTCGCAGCGATGGCATCGGGCACGGCTGAGCGCCGCCCGGAATTGTTCCGGGCCACGTGCGGTATCACGCCCATGTCCCGGCACGCCTGGACGAACTCCTGCGCGTCGTAGCCCTTGTCCGCACCGAGCGTGACCTCGACATCCGGACTCGCGGTAGCCTGACGGGCATCCCTGATCATCACCTTGGCCGCTTCGCGTTCGGCAAAGCCGTCGGCTTGTGTGACCATCGCGTTGGCGATCTGGCCGTGGCGGTTGTCCGAGAGCGTATGGCCCATGTAGCGCAACTCGCTGGCGGTCTTGCCTTTGCGGTAAAGCCGCGCATCGCCATCGGTGCGCGAGGCGTGGGTGTCGTTGCTGCGGGTCTGACCTCTGAAGCTGGTGCTGCCGGTCGAGTTGTCGCCCGCATCATCATCGTCGCCGCCGTCCTTGCGCACGAAGCTCCTGTGGCTCGCCCACGCCTGGATGAGGGTGCCATCGACGCTGAAGTGTTCGCCCGACAGCCAGCCTTTGCGACCCGCTGTCTCGACGATGTGGTTGAACAGCTCGATGATGGCGTCGTGCTCGATCAGGCGTTCGCGGTTCTTGGTGAAGACGCTGGGGACCCAGACCGCATCGTCCATGGCCAGGCCGATGAACCAGCGATACAGGAGGTTGTATTGGGTCTGCTCCATGAGCTGGCGCTCCGAGCGGACACTGAAGAAGATCTGCAGCAGCATGGCGCGCAGCAGCTTCTCTGGAGCGATGCTGGGGCGCCCGCCCTTGATGTCAGCCTCGTACATGCCGGCAAACAAGTCATCCATCTTGAGCAGCGCTTCATTGACCATCGCGCGGATGGGATGCAGCGGGTGATTGGCGGGTACGAAGTCCTCCAGGCGGCGCATGGTGAACAGACTCTCGGTGAAGGTGTCGGCGCCGCGCATGGTCTGGGGTCTGTTCTCAAGTGAGGAAACGATCACTGATCAACGTTCGAGGAACAGCGGATGTCGACAGCGGGCGGGGAGTATTTCAGCAGCCTGTTAGACGAAGCTCTGGGACAACGGTGCGGCAATCCAATTGAGGTTGACGACGAATCTGGCGGTCGCCGAAACAGTTGTGGCGTTTTCTTCAGGAGCGCACCGCATCAAGCTGCCGGAACGCACAAGCAGCCCGTCCACCGAGGATCTTGTTGCCCGCCCCCTTGATGAAGTTCCCGCCCCAATGGCCAAACATCACACGGTCGTAGATCTGGGCCGCGTGCACGTGGATGCTGACTATCTCGGGGAGCTGGTTGCGCCTGTCAAAGCCGCGCGTGCACGGCAAGCGTGGAAGCCGGGAACTAAGTCACTGATGAGGCACCGTTGGCGCTATTTACTCTTGCGAACAGCTCACTGCAGTCAGATACTCCAGCCCAGGACATTTCTTTTGAAAAGCCGTGGTCGCATGAAGCTTCACCAACACGCCGCAGCCGCAGCCGCCAAGGAAGATAAGCGGTCTTCGACCGATTTGGAGCTCGATGCACTGCGGTCGCAGAATCTGGCGATGCGACAAGAGCTCGATCTTTTACGCGACGCCTTCGAGCGAATTCCGCACGGCATGTGCGCCTTTGACAGCAACGACACTCTCGTGCTGGCCAACGCCCACTACCGCAAGATTTGGAACCTGCCGCCGGAGGTAGTGCGCCCGGGTGTAACCTTTCGCCAGATCATGGACGCCACGCCGGGCCGCGAATCGATCGCAAGCCTCGAGCGGCCGCAGCCCCTTGCAGGCAGCGAAGGCATGCGTTGGCGCGAGTGGCAACTCGAGGACGGCCGCATCGTCGAGATCGCCGTCTCACGCTTGGCAGACGGCAGTTGCGTCGCGCTTCATGAAGACGTGACTGATCAGCGAAAGGCCCAAGAGCGCATCAGCTTTATGGCCCGGCACGATCTGCTCACCGGTCTGCCAAACCGCGGCGTGCTTCGGGAGGAACTGGAGCGCGGACTTGCCGCCACTTGTTGCGGCGGTACGGTGGCGTTGCTGTGCCTCGACCTGGACCGTTTCAAGCCGGTCAACGACACTTTTGGCCATGGTGCGGGCGATGCGCTGCTCAAACAGGTGGCCGAGCGGCTGCGCGGGTGCGCGGGCGAGACCGACATTGTGGCGCGGGTGGGCGGTGACGAATTCGCCGTAGTGCAGCGCGACGCCGTTCAGCCCCAAAGCTCTGACCACCTAGCTCGACGGATCATTGACGTGCTGACTCGGCCCTTCGATTTGGATGGCCACGTGGTGCATATCGGCACAAGCGTGGGCATTGCGGTGGTGCCAGGCGATGGCGAGGACAGCGAAACCCTGTTGCGCCAAGGGGACCTTGCCCTGTATCGCGCCAAATCCGATGGCCGCGGCCAGATGAGATATTTCGAGGCGAGCATGAATGAGGGTTCTGTCGCAGTAAGCCGCTGCAGCTAAGCTGAGGCGAGACTGACGACGGGATGAGAGCGATGATCAAGGCACTGCGCAAGGTGATCAAGCGGGCGCACTATCCGCTGGAAATCATGCTGACCTGTGTGCGCTGGTACGCGGCATACCCGCTGAGCTTGCGCCACATTGAGGAGATCATGGCCGAACGCGGAGTCGTCGTTGATCACGCCACCGTGCACCGCTGGGCGATCAAAATCCTGCCCGTGCTGGCCGCCGTGTTCCGACGGCACAAACGCCCTGTTGGCACGAGCTGGCGGATGGATGAGACTTACATCAAGGTCGCCGGCCAATGGAAGTATCTGTACCGAGATGTCGATCGCGATGGCAATACCATCGACTTCCTGCTTCGTGCCAACAGAAACCACGCAGCCGCACGAAGCTTATTTGAGCAAGCCATCGGTCTGCACGGTGTGCCCGAGAAGATCACGATTGACAAGAGCGGCGCCAACACGGCTGCCATCCAAAGCATTCGAGCCGACTCCGGTGCGGACATCGAGATGCGCCAGTCGAAGTATCTCAACAACATCGTCGAACAAGACCATCGGGCCGTCAAACGCATCGTGCGGCCGATGCTCGGCTTCAAGTCTTTTCGCTGCGCACGAGCACTCATCGCCGGTATCGAGACCATGCACATGATCAAGAAGGGGCAGCTCGACGGCTCTCATGGCCAAGCCTCGTCCGCAGCAGCGAAGTTCTACTCGCTGGCTTTCTGAGCGAGACGCGCGCCGCACATTTGCTCGTGCCGGCGCTGTTATTGCGACAGAACCCGACAAAGTCTTGAAGGGCAAGGGCCGCGTCGTCAACGCGCGCTTCGCCGTGATGTGCGCGCACTACCTGTACGACCCTGACTTCTGCAACGTCGCCTCGGGCTGGGAGAAGGGAGTCGTCGAGAAGAATGTGCAGGACAGCCGTCGGCGCGTCTGGATCGACGCGCGGCAGATGCGCTTTGGCAGCCTCGACGAACTCAATGCCTGGGTGGGTGAGCGTTGCAGGCAGCTGTGGACCGAGGTCAAGCACCCCGAGCACAAGCAGTTCAGCGTCGCCGAAATGCTCGAACACGAGCGACTGCAGATGATGCCGATGCCGGCGGCGTTCGACGGCTACGTCGAAGAGGTGGCCCGGGTCAGCAGCACCTGTCTGGCGACGGTGGCACGCAACCGCTACTCGGTGCCGTGCGAGCTGGCCGGACAGATGCTCAGCACCCGGCTGTACCCGACGCGGGTCATGGTCGTAGCGGACGATGTGATCGTCGCCGATCACCAGCGGCTCATGGACAAGGGCAAGATCCGCTACGACTGGCGCCACTACATCCCGCTGCTCGAGCGCAAGCCGGGCGCGTTGCGCAACGGGGCGCCGTTCGCCGACCTGCCCGAGCCGTTGCAGAGAATGCGCCGAGCGCTGCTGCGCGAGACCGGTGGCGATCGGGTGATGGCCAAGATCCTGGCGCTGGTGCCCGGTGCCGGCCTTGACGCTGTGCTGGTGGCGGTCGAACTCGCGCTCGAAAGAACGCCGCCTTCGGGACGCGTGAGCATCGAGCATGTGATCAACGTGCTGGCGCGACTGAACGCGCCGGCGCGGCCGGCCAACGTCGTCACGACGCTGCAGATACTGACACCACCGATTGCAGACCCCGGGCGCTACGACCGGCTGCGCGACATCCAGGGGGTCGACCATGACGCGTGAGCCGAACGATTCCATCGTGGCCGACTTCAAGGCGCTGCGCCTGCACGGCATGGCCTCGACCTGGACCGAGCTGATCGAGCAGAACAACGGCGAGCTGGAAGGGTCGCGCTGGCTCGTCGAGCAGATGCTGCGCGCCGAGACCACCGAACGGGCGACGCGCTCGGTCAGTCACCAGATGAGCTCGGCGAAGTTCCCTGTGCATCGGGACTTGGCAGGCTTCGAGTTCGAGGTCTCGCCGGTGGACCGCAAGCTGGTGATGCAATTGGCCGAGACGACATTCACCGAGGCGGCGCACAACGTCGTTCTGGTGGGTGGTCCAGGAACCGGGAAGAGCCATCTGGCGACCGCTATCGGCGTAGCCGGCATCACACGCCACGGCAAGCGGGTGCGCTTTTACTCGACGGTGGACCTGGTCAACGCCCTCGAGCAGGAGAAGGCACAGGGCAAGGCCGGGCGCATCGCCGGCAGCATGCTGCGCCTGGACGCGGTCATCCTGGATGAGCTGGGCTACCTGCCCTTCAGCCAGGCTGGCGGGGCCATGCTGTTCCATCTGCTGAGCCGGCTGTACCAACACACAAGCGTGCTGATCACGACCAACCTGGACTTCGCGGAATGGTCCAGTGTGTTCGTAGACCCGAAGATGACGACGGCGCTCCTGGACCGGCTCACGCACCACTGCCACATCGCGGAGACCGGCAACGACAGCTACCGCGTCACGCAGGCCACAGCCAACTCGAAGCGGCGCATCAAGGCGCGCGAGATCGAGCGCAAGGCGAACAAGACCTCGCCCGCACAACCACCGGCAGACTCAGCCTGAACTCGCCGAGCGCGGGGAAAGCCGCTACGGGCTACGCCCTTCGCGTCTTCCCCCGCGCCACATCACCAATGCGAACCGACGAGTGAAAGGAGGAAAGAGCTACAGTTATCCACAGCCGGCAGCTACAACGCCGGCACCCATCCCCGGGTTAAGTTGAGATCGGCAGGGTGGGTCAAGTTGAGATCGGCGCCGACACCGGTGGCGGAACGATCGGACCGGCACCGAACACTTCGACAGGTGACAGCCGCAGCAACTGCTTCGCCTCTTCGACGGTGCCGGCCAGCCACTGGTCGACATCACCCGCCTCGATGGGGATCACGCTGCGCTTGTCCTGGGCGTCGAGCCCTGCTTTGGGATCGGGCTTGTGCATGTGGTGTATCAGCGCGTGGTCGTCAGCGTTGAGCGTGAGCATCGTGTAGCTCTCGTGCACCTCACCTGTGTCTTTGTCGGTCCAGGCGTTCCACAGGCCCGCCAAACCCCACGGCGCCCCATCGGCGCGGCTGAACTGCCACCAGATGTTCTTTCCCGTCTCCCAGTTGGGTTCGTCAAAGGACGCGGCCGGGATGATGCAGCGCTGGCCGCGTTTCCACGGATCCTTGTAGCTGGCTTTTTCGGCCAGCTCTTCGCTGCGCGCGTTGTTGGTCAGGAACTTGAGCTTGGGTTCTTTGGCGAACCAGGGGATCAGCGCCCACTGGCCGGTAACGAGCTCGCGCTCGTAGCCTGTCGAATGCCGGGCGCGCCGGATGAAAGGCCCTCGTGATCGAGGAAACACCTGGCGCGGGAAGAGCGGTGGTTTGTTCGTCGGGCCGAAGTGCCAGAAGCGTTCCATTTCGGCTTCGTCGGGGGCGACGTATCGATTGCACATGGGCGGCTTCGGGTTGGAGGTTGACTGCTCAGGATCTTGACTTGAATCGTTCTGACGGCACGGCGTCCTGTCGCCCGACCTTCACCAAATCGGAAGATCGGACGCCGGGTTCGTAGATGCTATCGGCCTTCTTCGCGACCAAGCCTTCCAGTTCAAGCGGCAGCAACTCGGCCGTGAACAGCAGATCACGGTCCGATTCAAAGTGCCCGACGTACAGGATGCCGGGCAAAGACGGCTGGAACAGGCGCTGCAGCCGTTCGTTGCGCTCAAGGTAGGGAATAGCGGCCTGGTCGGCGCCATTTGCCAGCAGCAAGTCGAAGACGCAGAAAGTGACCGGGTCGCTGCCGCCATACCAGCTTCGGCGTTTGGCGCGCGCGTGCAGGCGGTCGAAGTCGCTGCGGCCTTGCGTATCGATCACACAAACTTCACCGTCAACCACGTACGGCCCTTCCGGAAACAGTTTGATGTTGGACAGCGGTCGGGTGATCTCCGGGAACCAGCCGGTTGCATTGGCCCCGTTGCGCGTCTTCAGGACGCACTTGCCCTGTCCAAACTCCGCCAATAGGCGATAGCCGTCGAATTTGATCTCATAAGCCCAGCCTGGCGCGTGCAGGTCAAAGGGTCGCTCATCAAGGAGCATGGGCTTGATATGCTGAAGGAACGCCATGGAAATCAGCTTGTGCTTCGGCGAGGTGGCGCCCTGTCATCAAATGGCCAAAGATGCGCCGCCGAAACATCTGGAGCGAACGATGTCGAAAGAAATCGAAGTCTTGGAGGAGCGATTGAGGGATGCGGCGACGGCGCTGCTGAATGCAACAGGCCCAGCATCTTGTTGCTTGGCGATCGATGGAAGAATCCCGCCCCGCTACGTTGCAGCTGGCGAGTCAAGCCAAATCCGGTGGCTCTTGCCAGACGCGGCGGCAAACGACCCGGCAACTTAGACGCGACGCATGCCTTCAATGCAGCGTCTGGCATTGCTTTCAGCTACGGCGATTGCAGCGGCTTCAGTCGGGTGGCCTTCATCGAAGACCATCACCGGTAGACCGCCATCAATCTCATAGGACCACAGCCAGCCTGCCTGAATCTGCGCTGTGAAGACCACGACACGCCAGCCCTGATAGTGAAATTCGCGCGCTTGCTGCATTTGGTTGCCGAACCCTTACTGAGCCTTCTCACACAAAGCAGCGGTCTCAGACTTTGGTAGCGTCATGGTGAACTTGACGCGCTGCGATGAACACTCGCCGTGCACATCGCCGCCGTGGATCTTTGCAATTTGCCTAACGATGAACAAGCCAAGGCCAAGGTTCGAGTGGTCCGACCCTTGCCCTTTAGCCGCCCCCCGGCGCAGCGGCTCGAAGAGCTGTTCCATCTCGTTGGGACCGATGCTGTGAGCTGCGGCGTTTTCAACACTTATCCGGACGGAAAGCTTGTCGCCCTCGATGGTGACGATGACAGGCTCGCCGGGAACGCCATGTTTGACGGCGTTCGTGACAAGGTTGCCCAACGCTTCGCGCAGCCGCGACCCGTCAAAGTCACCCCGCATGTCACCTTTTGTCACCAGTTCGATCTGGGCGCCCGGCAACGCGGCGCACTGAATTTCAATTTCTTCGGCGGCGGCGGCGGCAAGATCTATCGGTGCGCGCTCAATCGGCATGCCGCCGCTCAACCCAGCCATGTTGTACGCAAGAAGCGAGTCCATCAGCGTGGCCATCCGACGCGTGCTCCGCGACAACATTGTCGTTGGGAGATGAAGCTCCTTCGGGGCCTTGGCGGCAATGAGTTGAGCGGTCAGGGCAATGGCGTTCAAAGGCCCCCGCAGGTCGTGGCCCAATACACCAAGAAAGATCTGCTGCCACCGCTCGACCTCGGCCGCGTACGTCTGAACCGACTCTGCCAGTGCCTGGTCGATCGCTTCGTTGAAGCGGCCAACGTCTCGCACCGCATCGGGGCCGTGCGGGGCTTCATCGGCCCAAAGGCGCAAGACGCTGGACCGCAGCGCGCGGTATTCGGCGAATACCTGTTCTATGCGCAAGCCGCTGCGCGCCCGCAAAAGGCCATGGATTTCAGCGGCCGTCTCAGGCTGGCCGTCGGCAGCGTGTGAGAGACCATGAGATCGGTCAATCGACTCCGTCCTACTCTGTGAGCTCCTCAAGTCGGTTGAGATGGCCTCCAAGACTAGGGGCAAATGATCACGGAGGACAGCTTCGTCTTCATCCTTCAACCGCAGGATTGTCCTGGCGTATGCGATGGACTCGGACAGGATGGGCTCTTTGGCGATTTCAAGAAATTCAGCGATCTGCATGGCAACTCTCCAAGTTGGATCGGGCAGATGCCGAGCATCCGCTCTGTGCAAAATTCTCTAAAAAAGAAAATCGAATGACACGCCCTTTAGAAGTTCTGATTCTCGACGATGAGCGTGAAGCCGCCGACATGTTGGCCGAGCTACTTGCGGTGTACTTTCCGGAAGCACGATTTCGGGTTGCTAACACCGGCGAAGATGCATTGCAGCTCGGTGCAGCGCGTCAACCGGACGTCGCGATCATGGATCTGGAAATGCCTGGCTTGGGAGGCGAAGCTGCAGCCTACGCCTTGCGCGCGGATTTTTCAGGAAGCGCTGTCAAGCTGATCGCTCTATCCGGCAACGTCTTGCGTCTGGCTGCTCTTCGAGAAGCCGGCCCCTTTGACCACCTGTTGAGCAAGCCAGTTGACCTGCAAGCCTTGGTTGAACTGCTTGGGCGCAACGATCACCATGTTTGAACGTGTTGAGCGGTGGTGGGGCGGCAGCTTTCAAAGCACGCGTAGCAACGGCGTCGTGGTCGGTTGCTGGCGAAGACCTTGGCCCCGTCGACTGTTAGATCGTGCCGTTGGATCGTTGACCAGAAGTAACCGGCTAAGCAGCAAAGGCCGGAGGTGACCGCGTTGCCCGAGCGGCATTCTGCGCAACTGATAGGTGTGAACAAACGCTCAGATGGACCGCCGGTTTGATCGCAGCTCTGCCCGATCATTCGTAAGCCGCGCCCGGGTGTGTCCGCTCGCGTTGCCGCCGGACTCCGCATCACAGTAGCCGCCTGCGATGCGGGCGCACGGGTCCGCGACACCGATCGCAAATTCGAGGATCTTCGTGTCAAGTTTATCGCCTGGCGTAACCAGGCCATGCTTCGCAGCAAGCTCAGTGAACATAGCGCGCGGATCTTGATTTGGCGCGCCAACCGGGTCGCCGCCTTCATTCTCAATGGATTTTCCCCAGTGCAAGCAGCGGCGTTCGTTTGCGGTCCTATACCGTCAATTCCTTGAAATTCTAGATTCAAGCTTAACGATGGATCGTCGAAAACTAGCCGCATACACAAAGCCCGAACGTAGGGCGACGGCTAATCGTTGCAGCTTCTCAATAGCCAACGTGATGTTTCGGCGCGCCGAATGGGACTATATTTGTATAGCATGAGGACTGAGTACCTGTATGTCCGGCGCATCGTGAGCGTCCAGTCATCCCATCTTGACCGGCCGCACGCGGCTCACTTGGACTGCAGCTTTGCTCCGACGTAGGCCACGCATTCCACGAGGTTGAGGGCGGCCAGCAGCAAGAACTTTTCGGCATCAGTTCTCACGCGGAGCAGGTCGTGCCGGCCAAGGTGACCGTACACAAACGCCAGCAGGTAGCGCTCGGGGTGGTCGACGCAGAACTTCGCGATCATCTGCGCGACGAGGTCTGGCGGCACGCCCTCGGTGAACTGCATCGTCGCAGTCAGCCGCTGCAAGCAGGTTTCCTGGACGTCTTCGGAGATCGTTGGCAAGGCGTGGCCGCAGTGCTTCATGGCCTGGAAGGCGACCAGCAGAACGTAGATCGGCACCTCAAGCTGCAGCATGTCGACCCCGTAGCGAGGCAACACGAGGATGGAGGCCAACAGGTTCGGCTGCTGGACGTAGATTTCGTCAGCCAGCTCAACCTTCTGTTGCGCGCTCATGCGGTCGACGTCGATGTTCGCCCGGACCATCACGGCTTGAGTGAGCAAGGTCATGGTGCCGCGTCGGACGCTGGCTGCCATCGGTGTGGCAGCAAGTCCTCGATCTGGGTGCTGCGCTGCGTCGGCAGGCGCTGCAGCACGTCGCGCAGATAGGCCCAGGGGTCGTGGCCGTTTAGGCGCGCCGACTGCACCAGGCTCATCACGATGGCGGCGCGCTGGCCGGCCAGTTCGCTGCCCACGAACATCCATGCCTTGCGGCCCATCGCCCAGGGTTTGATTTGACGCTCGAGGTGGTTGTTGTCGATGGCGACCGCGCCGTCGTCCAGGTGCCGCGTCAAGGCGGCCCAGTGCCCCAGCGTGTAGTCGATGGCCTTGGCCGTCGGGCCGCCGTCGGCCACCAGCCGGCGCTCCAGTTGTAGCCAGTGCTTGAGCTCTTCCCACAGCGGCTTGGCGAGCTGCTGACGTTGCGCCCGGCGCTCGTTATCGCTGAGGTCTTTTAGCTGCGCCTCGACGCCATAGATGCGCGCGAAGCGACGCACCGCCTCCAGGCCCACCACGCTGGTGCCGTCGTGCGTCAACTCTTCGAAGTTGCGCCGTGCGTGCGCGGCACAGGCTGCGCCCAAGCGGTCCGGGTACAGCCGCGGATCGACCACGGTCACGTAGGCGCTGTAGCGATCGGTCAGCAACGTGCCCGACCATCGCCTGCCATGTCTCTCCTGGCCTCCCAGGAATGCCAGCGGGTACTGCGCCCCGCGTCCCGGGCAGAACTCGTAAATCACACCCGGCACCTTGTCGTGCCAGCTTCTGGCGTAGGCCCAGATGTAGGCTCGGCGCGTCTTGCCCGCGCCCGGGTCCAGCAAGGCCACTGGCGTCTCGTCGGCGTGCAGCACCGCGCAACTGAGGATGAAGCGCCTGTGCGCCTCGTGCAGCGGCTCCAGCGCCGCACCTGCCTGGCCGCTGATTGACGCCAGCGTGGAGCGCGGTGTGTGCACGCCACTGCGGGCGTTGATGGTCGCTTGACGGTAGTACGGCATGTGGTCCACGAAGCGGCTGATCAGCGTGTGCGCGACGAAGCCGCTGGCAGCGATACCGCCTTCGATGACCTCTGCCACGCTGGGCGCCTGGCGCAGCACCTGGCAGCAGCGGCAGGCCCACTTGCCATAGATGTGGCGGTGCACGAAGAACTCGGCCGGCACGATGTCCATGCGCTCGCTGACCTCCTGGCCGATGCGCGTCATCGGGCGCCCGCAGCCGGGCTCCAGGCAGTCGGTGCGCTCAGGCTCGTGGTGGTGTTCCACACGGCGCAAGTGATCGGGGAACGGGTTGCGACGCGGCCGACGTGGGGGCGCCTTGGTCGTTGTGTCCGAGGCAGCTGCGGCGGCGGCGGCCGCAGCAGCTTCACGCTGAAGCCGCTCGAGCTGCTCGCGCAGGCCCGCCTCATCCTCGGCCAGCGTCTCCTCGAACAAGCGGCGCTGCTCGGCATTCATGGCCTCGGACTTGGCGCCGAACTTCCAGCGCTTGAGCCTGGCCAGCTCGAAGGTGATCTTCTCGATCTTGGCCTCGCGCAGTGCGATCTCGCGGTCCTTGCGCTGCAGCAGCGCGTCGCGCTCGGCAAGAGCTTGATCGCGTTGCGCAAGGACACGGCAATGCTCAGCCAACTGCTGCTCCTGGTCTTGCAGCCGCTGGAGCAACTGAGCAACCAGCGCAGCTGTCTCGGCGGACAGTCCCGAAGGATTCGCTGCAGGAAGATCACGCGCACCAAGCATGCGTTGAATGATGCCAGTGCACGGCAATGCCAACATCGGCACATCTACCGTCAACGCATGAGCAGCTTGCGTTGGCGCTGGCTCCTCAGGCTCGCGTGATGACGCTCAGCTCGGGAAGCCGCTGCCACGGCAGGCCCAAGACCAAGGCGTCGAACTGCGCAGGTGTGAGTGATAGCAAGGGCGTCGCGTCGCTCGTGCCCGGCCAGACGAAGCGCCCCGCGTTGAGGCGGCGCGCCGCGCACCACACGCCGAAGCCGTCGTGCACCAGCAGCTTGACACGCGTGCCGCGTGCGTTTGCGAACAAGTAGCCATGGTGCGCCTGCGCTGCACCGAAGACTTGCACGACGCGCGACAACAGGCGCTCGGCGCCGGCGCGCATGTCGATGGGGTCGGCGGCCAGCCACATCGCGTCGATGCGGATCATCGAAGCAGCTCGCGCATCCAGGCCGCGCACTCGCTGGCGGCGCTCGCCGGCCAGGTCACGGTGACCGCCATCGGCCCACGTCGCAGCTCGATGCGAACGTCCGGGACATGAGCCGACTGGACTGGTGGCGGCAAGCTGACCGGGACGAAAAATGTCTTGGCTTCTTGCGCCTTGGAGACCTCGGCGGTGGTCGCGCTGACGACGGTGTTTCCCGAGTTCATCTCTGCGTCGCGAACCCATCGACGCAGCAAATTCGCGTTGACGCCTTGAGCCATCGCCACCGCCGCCATTGACATGCCCGGCTGCATGCAACTGGCCACAGCGTTTGCCTTGAATTCATCGCTGTGAATGCGACGTCGCCGGCGTGTGCCGGCTTGTTGATCGGGGATAGTGCTCACGTGTCCACCAAGAGTTGTTGATGGGGACTAGGCTCCTATGCTCCGAGCAGGCTTTCAAGATGGTTGGACTGGACGCTCACGGCGCATCCTTTGGAGCGGCAAATGGAAGCACCCGCGTTACCACTGCACTGAGGAGCACATCCTTTTTGAGCATCCCGAGGCGATACGCCTTGAAAGCACGCTGCGCATCCGCGACGTGCCGGAAACCGACGAGGAGATGCGGGCAATGGGGCGTGTCGCAACCCCGCAGTGGGGCGGTGCTGTCCCACGCCACGCGGACGGCACGATCAAGAAAATGTGGGAACGCTAAGGAGCAGCTATGCCTTACGAAAGCTTCTTAGACGCCGATGCCTTGAGGGGCGACCAAGTGGTAAGACTGCCAAGAGATCCGGATTAGGACCGAAGCGGCGATGGCGCGCTCGCTGAGCAATTTCATTGGACCGGTCTAACCGCTTGCGTGATTCGTTAGACATCTGAGCCGCTACCACAGCGGAATCTCTATCGCAGAAAGCTTCCAAAGAAATACTCCGTCGCGACGAAAGATGAAGCGCCCCGGCGACCCATCCTTTGATCGAAACTGCGCAGTAGAGTAGTTTACGTAGTCGATCGCAAAATTAGGCGCCTGAATCGTCCCGGGCCGGGGCTATTCAGGCCGTCTGCTCAGTGAGTGCGAAGTTTTTCTTGCAGCCAGACCTTGATCAGCGACTGGTAGGGCACATCGCGGGCGTTCGCCGCGACCTTGATCGAGTCCAGCAGGTGCTGGGGCAAGCGCAGCGAAATCGTCTTGGTCGTTGGTTTCAAGTTGGGCAGCGTCACCTTCTTGGCGTTCGACCAGTCAAGATAGTCCGTGGAGTCGTGCTTTTCCCAGTACGCACGCTCCTGCGCCTCAGTAGCGAACTTCGGGATCGCTTTAGTCTGCTTGGTCATAGATGGCTCGTTCCTTTCGGTGCATGTCCCTGGCTGAAATCACGCGAATCAACAGGTTCGCCTGGCGCAAAGTAAACGTGATGTGCAATGTGCGTCCTTCATCGGTTCTGCCCAAGGCGTGGAGGCGGAGTTCCTGACGGCTGTGAGCGCCATCTTCCAAGAGCAGCAGGGATGCATTGAAGAAGACTTGCTCCGATTCAGCCATGGAAACACCATGCTTTTCATTCTTGCGGGCATTGCCTTTGTCCCAGTCGAACCCCGTCACACGGCTCAGGTCTACCATGATTTGTATATTACCATCATGTACATTCCTGTCGAATGGCGTGTGCGAGGGCAGTGAAGTCCCGAAGCGTCACCGTTTGACGTTAACTCTCATCCATCATCCTCCCGACCTTGCTCCCCAGCGCACTCTCTGCCCTGAAATACCCCATCACCACGGTGACGCTCTGGTGCCCCGTCATGGCCATCGTCTCGGGCAGCGACATGTTCTGACGCCCGGCCTCCGTCACGAACCCGGCCCGCAACGAATGCGCGCTGAAGTCCCCCTCAACTCCCGCCAGCAGACACCGCGCCTTCACAATGTCCCGCACCGCAGCAGGCGCCAGCGGCTCGGCAAGATGCCCGCCCTTGCGGATGCTTCTGAAGATCTTCCCCTCGGTGATCCGACTCGCCTCCAGCCAGTCCGTCATGGCCACAGCAGCACTCCCCACCAGCGGCTTCACATCCTCTGGCCGGAGTTTTCCCGTCTGGTTCGTCTTCGAGTGTCCCAGCGTGTAGAGATAGGACGTCGCATCTACCCGCACCAGGTTCTCCATGTCGGCCGATGCCACCTCGGAACGCCGCCGTCCGCCGGAAGCCCAGGCAAACAGGAGGAGGGCGCGATCGCGTTTCCCCCTGAGGGTGTCATCGCAGGTCGCCAGCACCAGCTGTAGCGGATCCTTGGTCAGTGCCCGCTGCTTGTGGGTCCGGACGCCACGCTGCGCGTAAGCCCGACGTGTCCGGGCTAACAACTCCCGCACTACCGCGTCCGCACACGGATTCGCCACCCTGGCCAGCTGGTGCGCCTTGGACAGCACCGCAAGCCGGTGCGACAGCGTATTCAGGGCCGGTACACCGAGTCTTGCCTTGTAGCGCGCCGCGACCAGCGCCGCATCCACGTCCGCCGGCAGTTCACTCACCAGCGTGCCGCCGTCTTCGTTGGTCCTCGATGCATGGTCGACGATGAACTGGATCACCACGGGCACCGGCACCGGCGTGCTCAGCGAGTCACCAAAGCGCGCTGCATACCAGGCGGCCCAGTAGCGCATCGCCGAGCCATAGGACATCCGTGTGTTCGCCGATTCGCCTTGCCGAAGCAAAGCATGCGCAGCCCGTTCAGCCGTTTCCGTCAGCACTGCGGGATCCAGCACCGGCCGGCGTTCCGACAACGCCAGCAGGCTTGCCAGCGGCGGCTGATTCGTGGTGGACGGATTCATGGCTTTAATCTTATGTTGCATGTATGATTTAGTACATTATACATTGATAGATCACGATAACTGACGCTTATCGAGGGTAAAGAATGGGGCGGCAGGGCAGTTGAAAACTGAAAAGTACGAGGGTCTGAAATCATGGAGTTCACGAAGGCTCGACGCGGAACGCAGGAACACGAGGTCTGGGCGGCGGCCGATGCCCTGATGCAGGAAGGTCTGCGGCCCACGATCGACCGCATCCGGCAGAAACTTGGCAAAGGCTCTCCGAATACGGTCAGTCCGATGATGGAGAGCTGGTTCAGGTCGCTGGGGTCACGGCTGGCCGGTGGCGTCTCCGGGACTGCGAACCTGGCCGCGGGCAATGAAGCGGACGGCGTGCCGGTGAGCGTGCGGAATGCGACGCGGCTGCTTTGGGAGACCGCACGCAAGGAGGCTGAACAAGTTCAGGAAGTCGCGCTCGAGAAAGCTCGCAATGAACTCAAAGCTCGAGAAGATGAACTCGAAGGCAAGCGCCTTGAACTGACTCAGCGAGAGGATGCGTTTGCGCAGACACGCGCCAGTCTGGACCACGCCCTCGCCTCTTCGCAGCAGGCGCGTGAGGCACTCGAACATCAGGTGACTGCGCTGGCGTCAGAAGGTCTGAGGCAGCGCGAGGCAGCTGCCAAGGAGATGGCGAGACTCAATTCGCTTCTGGTTGATGCACAGGCTGTCTCCGAGCGACTGCGCGATGAGCACTCGGCGGCGCTGGCCATTCGAGACCGTGACATCCGCGATGCCGTCGATCGGCACATGGCTCAGGAGCGCCGCATGCTTGAGGATGTGGACCGGTCCAGGCAGTTAACAAAGCAGTCCGAGACTGCGCTCGCAAGAGAGCGGCAGCAGCGCTTCCAGAGCGAGGAGGCTGCGGCAGCGGCACTGGAAACTGGCCGTCGGATGCTGCGAGAGACACAGCAAGCCGCTCAGCAGTTGGAACGTGAGCTTCGAGATCAGCACGCGGCTCAGTCGACGTCTCTGGTGCAGGCGCAATCACAGGAAATTGCTTTGCAGCAGCGACTGGATGATCTACATGAGGCGTTGCGGGAGGAAAAGGCGGCGCATCAACACACCCGTGGTCTGCTGGCTGACATGCTGGCTGCCACGAAGAAGTTGGGCGACGCAAAGCGTCCGCGTGCTAAGCCCAGGGCAAAAAGCGAAACGGACTCTTAGTCCGTAGGTCGAGTGTTCGACCATGGTGCTTGTAAATCAACGACTTACCTCACTTCTAAACCCGCCCAGTGCGAGTTTTCCCTTGTCCAAAACGTAGTGAGCGCCGTTCTTGTCACCGATCTTGGCGTAGCTGTTACCGGCCACCGCTAGTTCATATGTACCCTGGCTACCGTCGCCATTCTTGCGATTGAGGACCGAACTGGATAGCCTTGTCCGGTGTCGAAGCAGCCAGCGTTTGCCCATAATTTTCAAGGGCTATATCCAAGACCGAAAGCGATTTGACACTTTGAGCCGTGGCTAGGGTTGAGCAAAGCGACGCGCCAACTAGAAGGAGTTTTCCAAGCATTTTCAGTTTCCGTTGTGGCCGTGAAGGCGGGACAAAAGCACTTCCTTCCAGTGCGCTTCACGAGCAAGAATTTCCGCCTGGCCGGTGTGCGTGTCAGCGATTTCAAGAACAGAAAATCGAAAGTGTTCGGAGCGTTTAAGACCTTCAGTTCGTACCAGCTGACGCAGTAAGACGTTGCTCCCATGGCCGTCGAGGTACGAGCACCAGCGTGCCCATATGCCACCCTCTCAGGTCGCACTACCAACGTAGAGTTTTCCTGTCACCCCGTCCGATATGAGGTAGACGCCGGCCGCGTTCTCAAGTGCTGCCCTCCATGAGGCAACATGAATCGCCCCGGGATTCGTGGAGGCTGATTGGTTTAAGTCAGGCCGCCACCGTGGTGGCTTGACTGGCGAGTTGCCGGTAGTAGTTTGCCTCAGCTTCTGCAGGCGGGATGTACCCGATGGGTTCGAGCAGCCGTTGGTTGTTGAACCATGACACCCATTCGAGCGTCGCGAATTCCACGGCCTCCTTGGTCTTCCACGGTGCTCGGCGATGAATCAATTCGGCTTTGTAGAGCCCGTTGATGGTCTCGGCCAAGGCGTTGACGCTCCTATGTCAAGCGGGGCGCACGGAGTCCGCCAAGTCGGCAAGGATCAGCGGGTAAAGCTCGCGAACGATGTAGCGCTTGAGGCAGCGATGGATTTCCTTTTTCGACAAGCCCTCTTCGGTGCGCCTGACGACGTAGTCGCGGGTGCGGGCATCACTTCTCATTCGAACCATGGCGATGGTCCAGAGGGCGTTATTTGCCTGCCGCTGTCCGCCGCGATTAAGTCGATGGCGACTTGTCTTTCCCGAAGAGGCTTCCAGGGGGCTGACGCCGCACAGCGCAGCGAGAGCAGACTCGTTGCGCAATCGGGTCGGGTTGTCGCCGGCGGTGATCAGCAGCGTCGCTGCAGTCTGAGGTCCGACGCCGAAGCGGCCAAGAAGGCGAGGGGCCGCGAGCTTCGTCAAGCGCGTGAGCTGTTTGTCGAGTTCGCGGAGTTCATCGTGCAGCGCATTCCAGCGTCTTGCCAACAACCTCAACGTCGTCTTCAGGCTATCCAAGACCGGGTTCTTCTCGCCGTCGTCTGGAAGAGCGGCGCAGGCTGCCACGCAGTGTTCTGGCTTGGCTTTTAGGAGAGCTTCTCGAATAATCGACGGCGCGCTGACCAGCAGTGCTCGAAGTTGGTTGACGGCCTGTGTCTTAGCCTTGACAGCGCTGCGACGTGCAACGCCCAGCGTCCGCAGCGCCTCAGCCATGCCGCTTCGAGCTTTAGGAACACCGGCTGCGTCATCGGCCAAGACAGCGCGCGCAGCACTCTCGGCATCGGTCGGGTCGCTCTTGCCACGGGTACGTCGACGGGAGCGGTTCGGGCGGTTGATCTCGATAATCGCGACACCACGTCCTTCAAGGAAGCGTGTCAGACCAGCGCCGTACGAGCCGGTGCCTTCGATTCCGGCGCGGCTCACCCTGCCGAAGCTCCGAGCCCAGGTGAGCAGCTGTTCGTACCCGGCATTTGTCGTCTCAATAGATAGCGTCCCCTTCATCCGGCCAACGGCGTCGATAACGACACCTACATGAATGTCGAGATGGGTATCGACACCAAGAACTACCTCTACCTGGTCCATTTCTAATTCCTCCTAGTTGAAGAAGGCATCGCCAACCTCAATAGCTGGACAGGACACTCAAGGTGCAGAACAAGGCTCCTATTAGGTCACATGCATTGAGCCCGACGGTGCTCGGGGAACGTCCGAAATGATCGACAGGTCAACGCGAAGGCATCGAGGCCAGTCGTAGCTCGGGTCAGATCAAATCGGCGTTCGAGCAGAATTTTGAACTGAGTGTCGTAGCTGTCTCCCCGACTGCCCACGGACGGCTCGATGCCGGCTTCACCCAAGCGCTCGCTGCATATTTCAGCCCATCGTGGACGGCGTTTCAGGCTGAACGTGGACGCGATTTCAGCGTGATCGTGGACGGCATTTCAAATTGATCGTGGACGCTGTTTCAGCGTGATCGTGGACGATTTGGGGAGCGCGCAAGTGATCTTTTGACCGGGCCTCAAGCTCACCGTCTTTTGCGGTTCAAGCCTGAGCCCACCAACAGAATCACCATGCGCCCAATCCGAGAGACATTGCGCCTGCACCTGCAGGCAGGGTTGAGCTACAGCGAAGTCGGCCTCGCGCTCAAGATCTCCAAGAGCGTGACGGGCAAGTACGTCTCGCTGGCCCGCGCGGCGGGCGTGGACTGGGTGCTTGCGCAGACGCTCACCGACGAAGAACTCGAAGCCCGGCTTTACCGCCCGCCGATGCCGCGCAGCGGCCACCAGCTCGCGCCCGACTTCGCGGCCGTGCACCAGGAGCTCAAGCGCGCCGGCGTCACCCTGCAGCTGCTGTGGGAGGAGTACGCCAGGGACAACACGCTGGCCTACAAGTACACGAGCTTCTGCGTGAAGTACCGCGCCTGGGCGATGAGTCTGAAGCGCTCGATGCGCCAGACCCACATCGCCGGCGAGAAGCTGTTCGTCGACTACGCCGGCCAGACCGTGCCGCTCGTTGACGCGGCCACCGGCGAGATCACCGCCGCGCAGATCTTCGTGGCCACGCTCGGCGCGTCGAATTACACCTACGCTTGCGCAACCGCGCGCCAGACCACCGCCGACTGGATCGGCGCCCAGGTGCACGCCCTGGAGTTCCTGGGTGGGGTGCCGCGCCTGATCGTGCCCGATCAGGCGCGTGCGCTGATCAAGAGCCCGGACCGCTACGACCCTGAACCTAACCGACTGTACGACGAGTTCGCCAGCCATTACGGTTGTGCGCTGCTCGCGGCACGGCCCGCTCATCCACGTGACAAGCCGAAGGTCGAGAACGCGGTACTCGTGGTCGAGCGATGGATTCTGGCGCGGCTGCGCAACCGGCGCTTCTTCAGCCTGGCCGAGCTCAACGGCGCCATCGCCGAGCTGCTGGTCGATCTGAATCGGCGTGCCTTCAAGAAGCTACCAGGTTGCCGGCGCAGCGCCTTCGAGGCGCTCGATGTGCCGGCGCTACGCCCGCTGCCGGCCACGCGCTTCGAGCTATGCACCTGGCGCTCGGCCAAGGTCAACATCGATTACCACGTCGAATTCGACGGCCACTACTACAGCGTGCCGCACGCTCTGGTGCGAACGACGGTCGAGCTGCGCGTGACGGCGAACCTCGTGGAGTGCTTCGCGGCCAACCAGCGCGTGGCCTGCCATGCCTTGAGCCACCGGCGTGGTGCCCACACGACCGTGGCCGAGCACATGCCGGCATCTCACCGCGCCCACCTGGAGTGGACGCCCCAGAAGTTGATCGATTGGGGCCGTCGCATTGGCGTGAGCGCCGCGGCCGTGGTGACCTGGCAGCTCGAACACCGCCCGCACCCCGAGCAGGGCTACCGCGCCTGTCTGGGCCTGCAGCGCCTGGCGCGCGAGTACACGCCGCCCCGGCTGGAGGCTGCCTGCACCCGGGCGCTGGCGATCCGCTCGCCGACCTACCGCAGCGTGGCCTCGATCCTGAAGAACGGACTGGACCGCCAGCCCGCCTTGTTCGCAACGCCCCCCGCGCCGCTGCCTGCGCACGAGAACGTACGCGGGCCCGACTACTACCACTGACCCATTGCCCCTTGTTGTAACCCCCGAAGGAGATTGAAGATGCTGAATGAACACACACTGGACCAACTGCGCAGCCTGCGTCTGGACGGCATGGTGCGCGCCATCGAAGAGCAGACCACCAGCACCGCAGCCACGGCGCTGGGCTTCGATGAGCGGCTGACGCTGCTGGTGCAGCGCGAGATCGCATGGCGCGACGACAAGCGCGTGGCGCGCCTGATGAAGGCGGCGAAGCTCAAGGTGAGTTCGGCCTGCGTGGAGAACATTAACTGGCGCGCGAGTCGCTCGCTGGACCGCGCTCTGGTGGCCGCGCTGGCCGGCGGCGACTGGCTGCGCCGTGCGCAGAATCTGCTGGTCACCGGCGCGACGGGCTGCGGCAAGACCTGGCTGGCGTGCGCGCTGGCGCATCAGGCGGCGCGTTCGGGCTTCTCGGTGCTGTACACGCGCGCCGCGCGTCTGTTCGATGAATTGCAGGTTGCGCACGGCGACGGCAGCTTCGCACGTCGGCTGGCGCACCTGGCCAAGCTGGACTTGCTGGTGATTGATGACTTCGCGATCTCCCCCATGGGCGCACCCGAGCGCAACGACCTGCTGGAGGTGCTGGACGACCGCGTGGGCACGCGCTCGACGTTGATCACCAGCCAGTTGCCGGTCAAGGCGTGGCATACCTACCTGGACGATCCGACGCTCGCTGACGCGATCCTGGACCGCGTTGTGCACAGCAGCCACAAGATCGAGCTCAAGGGCAAGTCGCTGCGCGACGAGGAGCCAATGCAATGAATGCCGCGCTCACCCCAAGCGCCCGTGGGCTTGAAGACGACTTATCCACCGCGTCGGCCGGTACGTCGCAAGCGCCGTCCGCCGCCGTGGATAAGTCTGCGCCGCGCCCCTTGCCAAACCCCGAATCAATCGCTTCGCGCAAGTGCGTTTCAAACTGATCGTGGACGACTGAGATACATTAAACCTATCGCTTGCGCGCATCCCTGCGCCATCCAAGATGGCGCTGAAACCCCGTCCACGATCAGCCTGAAACAGGCGTCCACGATCGCTGAAATACGCACGCTCGCTGTACCGAATGGACACATATTGCGACCCACGATCCGAGTGATGTATCAGGCTGCGATCCCGCTCCGGTTG
>NZ_JASJXG010000057.1:0-26319 GCF_035018765.1 Variovorax sp. RTB1 | reverse complement strand
GCTATGCAGGCATCGTCAACGCGCTCTTTTATGGCCACAACTGCCACATGGTTTATGGCGACGCACAAGCCGTGCTGATCAAGATGATCGAGGCGGTTCGCGGCCTGGGTTTGCCCGCGGCAGCCTGAATTTCAATTACTTCCCATAGCGAACGCCACTCCGTTAAGTCGTTCATTCACTCATCGAAAGACAACCCCATGTACACCGTCGGCACTTATCTTGCAGAACGGCTTTCCCAAATCGGCCTTAAGCATCACTTCGTCGTGGCGGGCGACTACAACTTGGTCTTGCTCGACCAGCTTTTGACCAGCAAGAGCATGGAACAAATCTACTGTTCCAACGAATTGAATTGCGGCTTCAGTGCCGAGGGCTATGCGCGAGCCCAGGGGGCCGGCGCGGCGGTCGTGACCTTCAGCGTCGGCGCACTCTCCGCATTGAACGCCATCGGCGGCGCCTATGCCGAAAACCTTCCGGTCATTCTAATTTCGGGTACCCCCAACAGCAATGATCGAGCGACTGAGCATCTGCTTCACCATACCTTGGGAACGCACGACTTTCTCTACCAGCTGGAGATTGCCAAAAAGCTGACCTGTGCCGCCGTGTCCATCACCTCGGCCCTGGATGCCCCTGCGCAGATCGACCACGCGATTTGCACTGCATTACGCGAGAAGAAGCCCGCCTACATCGGCATTGCCTGCAACATTGCCGCGATGCCTTGCGCGGCGCCGGGGCCGATTAGTGCCTTGATCAGCGAGGACCCGAGCGACAGCAAGACGCTGACTGCCGCCGTTACCGCGGCCGCCGAATTCCTGAAAGGCAAGGAAAAGCCGGTGCTGCTGATCGGCAGCAAGCTGCGTGCCGCGGGAGCCGAGAAGGAGGCAGTTGCGCTGGCCGAGGCGCTCGGTTGTTCCGTCGCGGTGATGGCTGCAGCCAAAGGCTTCTTCCCGGAAGAGCATCCGCAGTACGTCGGCATCTATTGGGGCGAGATCAGTACGCACGGGGCACAGGCCATCGTGGACTGGTCAGACAGCGTTATCTGCATCGGCGCACTTTTCAATGACTACTCGACGGTGGGGTGGACCGCCACGCCGCACGGACCCAGCGTCATGCTGGCGGACCCAAGCCATGTTTCCTTTTCGGGACATGATTTCGGTCGGATTCATCTGCGCGACTTTCTTTCGGCGCTGGCCAAAAACGTCAGCAAGCGCGATGCAACGATGGTCGAATATGCGCGAATTCGAACTAAGCAGGCCCCAGAACATCCCGCAGAACCCAAGGTCAAGCTGATGCGCGCGGAAATGGTGCGTCAGATCAGGCCCCTGGTCACGGCGAGTACCACGGTGATTGCGGAGACCGGTGATTCCTGGTTTAACGGCATTGCTCTGGCATTGCCGGAGGGCGCGCGCTTCGAAGTTGAAATGCAGTGGGGCCACATCGGCTGGTCAGTGCCGGCCAGCTTCGGCTACGCGCTGGGGGCGCCGGACCGAAGAGTGGTCGCCTTGATCGGTGACGGCGCCTTTCAGCTCACCGCTCAAGAAGTGGCACAGATGATTCGTCAGAAATTGCCGGTCATCATTTTCTTGATGAATAACCACGGCTACACCATCGAAGTCGAAATCCACGATGGTCCTTACAACAATGTCAAGAACTGGGATTACGCCGGGCTGATGAAGGTCTTCAATGCCGAAGACGGACAAGGGCTGGGCTTTCGCGCCCATAACGGCGGAGAGCTCGCCACCGCCATCAAGAAAGCACTGGCCAACCACAAAGGCCCGACGCTCATCGAGTGCATGCTGGACCGCGACGACTGCACCCCAGAACTGATCTCATGGGGCCGACTGGTTGCAGCCGCGAATGGCCGGGCCCCGGCTCCGCGCTAGCGCCACGTCGCCCTTCTGGTCGAGCCGAGCGCGTTGACTCGGATTCCGTAACGCACCTCACTGGAATTCATATCATGGCAACTTCTCCCGCAAAGTCTCAGAGCGAGACGTCCGCCAGCGGCGATTCAGACAAGAGCGCGGCGTCACCGCCATACGACTTGAAACCGATGTTCTTTGTAGCTTGGTTGCTTTGCGCTATCTTCTACTTCTTCCAATATGCAGTGCGCTCCGCGCCGGGCGTCATGCAGAAGGAGCTGACGGCTGCCTGGGGCGGCAACCACATCGGCGCGATGATCTCGGCGTACTACGTGGCCTATGCCGTGATGGCGCTGGTGGCAGGGGTGCTGCTGGACCGCTACGGCCCACGCCGCACCATTCCGTTCGGCATTGCCGTGGTGGGTGTCGGCTGCCTGATCTTCGCGCAGGGCAGCGAAGCCGCCGGCATGGCGGGCTTCGTGCTGCAGGCCATCGGCGCGATCTTCGCGTTCATCGGGTCGTCTTACGTTGCTGCCCGCTACTTGCCGGCACGCATGCTGGCGTTGTTCATCGGCCTCACCCAGATGTTGGGCATGGCAGGCGCAGCGTTCGGGTCCAAGCCCGTTCACATGGCCATCGACCCGAGCGGAAGTTTCAATGTGCCGTGGCAAACCGTGTGGATCGCCTTTGCGTGCCTCGGTGGCGTCTTGGCAGTGGCCACCTGGTTCATCATGCCCCCCGAGAAGGGCGACAGCCCCAGCCATCACGGTGCGTTGTCGCTCGCCAGCGTCGTTAAGCCGTTCAGAGTGGTCTTCGGCAACCTGCAGAGCTGGCTGGCCGGTGCGGTGGGTGGCCTGCTCTTTCTGCCCACGACGATCGGCGCATTGGTCTGGGCCACGTCGTTCCTTCATGGCGGCGAGAACATGACGATGGCGGCTGCCGCGACGGACGCGTCGATGGTGCCCATCGGGTGGGTCATCGGCTGCCCGCTGCTCGGCTATATCTCCGACAAGATGGGGCGACGCAAGCCGGTCCTGATCGGGGGTGCGCTGGTCATGCTTGCCGCCGGACTGACCGCAATCTACGTTCCCGTGGGGACGCTCCCGCGCTATAGCGTCGCCTTGCTGCTCGGCATCGCATCGGGCGCCGCGATGATTCCCTTCTCGATGATGAAGGAGCTCAACCCGTCCGAGGTCAAGGGGACAGCCGCGGGGGTGATGAACTTCCTGGTCTTCGTGACGACCGGGATCATGTCGCCCTTCATATCGCGGCTGATGGTGCCTTCGCAAAGCACTCCCATGACATTGGCCGAGTTCCAAACCGCGTTCATGCCGCTGGTCGGCGGCGTCGTGTTGGCCATCGTGCTGAGCTTCTTTTTGCGGGAGTCTGGTTCGTCTGCGACCCATCCCAAGACCGGCAAGGCATCGGGCAAAGTGACCAAGCCGGCCGCCGCGTAGCAAGTACGAACCCCCCGAAGTCAGAACCTCGTGCTACGACTTCGCAGTGGCTCGAAGCAAAGGAGCAACCCATGGAAATCGCCGTCTTCAGCACGAAGCCCTACGACCGCCGGTTCATCGACGCGGCGGCCTCGAAGCAGTACAAGCTTCACTATCTCGACGCGCAGTTGACAGCGGATACCGCGGTACTCGCGCGAGGCGCGAGTACCGCGTGCGTGTTCGTCAACGATACGGTCGACGACGCGGTGCTTCAGACATTCAAGTCGCTCGGCGTGGGACTCGTGGCCCTTCGTTCGGCGGGCTTCAACAATGTCGATCTGGATGCTGCCAAGCGGCAGGGCATCGTCATCGCCCGGCCGGCGTACTCGCCCGAGGCGGTCTCCGAACATGCGGTGGCCTTGATGTTGTCACTCGACCGCAATATTCACCGCGCCTACGCCCGCGTTCGCGAAGGCAACTTTGCGCTGGAAGGGCTGCTCGGTTTCAACCTGCACGGCCGCACCGTGGGCGTGGTCGGAACCGGCCGCATCGGGACCAGCGTCGCCAGGATCATGACCGGATTCGGTTGCAAGGTACTAGCCTGCGACCTCAAGCCAAGCTCCGCTTGTAAGGAGATCGGCGTTGAGTATGTACCGCTTGCCAAGTTGCTGGAAGAGTCGGACATCGTCACGCTGCACTGCCCGTTGACGCCGCAGACCCGGCACTTGATCGACGCCGATGCTGTCGGCCGGATGAAGCGCGGCGCGATGCTGATCAACACGAGTCGTGGCGCGATCGTCGACACGAAGGCGGTGGTCAGCGGTATCAAGAGCGGCGCCATCGGTCACCTTGGACTCGACGTCTACGAAGAGGAGGCCGCGTTGTTCTTCGACGACAAGTCGGACGAAGTGATCCGCGACGACGTGTTCGAGCGTCTGCTCACGTTCCCCAACGTGTTGGTCACGGGACACCAGGCCTTTTTCACCGCGGATGCGCTGAAAGCCATCGCAGACACCACGATGGCCAACATTGACGCCTTCGCAAAGACTGGCAAGCCTGTCCACGAAGTCACCGAAGCCACCTGACTGATATGGGGAACTCTGACCCTGCCTCGATTTCACGTACATCAAGAAGTTGGAAACTTCGGATGTATGGAGAATCGAAATGCGAGATAGCAAACTGCCGAAGCGGCAGTACACGGAATAATTCAAGGTCGAGGCTGTCAGGCTGTCGGAATCGGTCGGAGGCCACCAAGCGGCACGCCGACTGGGCGTGCCCGTGGCGACGCTTGGCAACTGGAAGCGGAAACGATCGGCGGGAGGCATCTCGACGCTCGAGGACGCGATAAATGCTGCTGTACTGCCCGAGGCAGCTATGGTCGAGCGCGCATCACGCAGCAGCTTCGCCAGCAAGGCGAGCGCGCCAGCGCCGAGCGGGTGCGCCGAAGCTTGAAGCGTCAAGGGCTGCGTCTGGTCTATCGGCGGGCATGGGTGGCCACCACAGACTCGAGGCATCGCTTGCCGGTGGCGCCCAACCTCCTGGATCGTCGCTTCGATGGCTGGTTGCCAAACCAAGCCTGGGTGGCCGACATCACGTATGTTGCAACCGGTGAGGGCTGGCTGTACCTGGCCGCGGTGATGGACCTGGCGAGCCGTCGGATCGTGGGCTGGTCGATGTCCGAGACAATCGATGCGAAGCTGGTCTGTGCGGCGCTGAGATCGGCACACGTGCAGCGAATGCCGGACCCTGGACTGCTGGTACACACCGATCGTGGAAGTCAATATGCAAGCCACGATTACCGCAAGATGGCTGAGGACCTCGCGATCACAATGTCGATGAGCAGGAAGGCAGACTGCTGGGACAACGCGGCCATGGAGAGCTTCTTCAAGACGCTGAAAGTCGAGAGGATCTACCAGGTCGGCTATGACACCCGGGCGCAGGCTCGGCTGGACATCGTGGACTGGATCGAGAGTTTCTACAACCGCGTGCGCATGCACACGGCTATCGGATACCTCGCACCGATTACGAGGGAACGCAGCCTTCTGGCTGCATGACTTGGTGTACGTGGAAACGAGGCAGGATCACTGTTGGTGTGGTCGACGCAGACGGACAGCCAGACTGACGGCACGGCGCTTTTCGGCCGCACCCACGGCGTGGGATGAAGGCGATCCATGGGGTGGCACGGGAAGCAGCGAGGCAGCCATCGTCAAGGAAAGGATGGGAGGGTCGATTGCCTGTTCACAGACATGGGCCGCACGCAAGCCATGAAGCGCCAACCGTGCGGTGCGGCAACGCACATCGGCAAACTCAATACATGTCGTCATGGGCAGCGCAATCACACGCCGCTGCGCCAGGTGCTGCGCAATTCGCCCCTTGCCGGCAGCCTCGCGGCTTGATGCGTCAGCGGAAGACAGACGACAGACCAGGGGTGAGGCAGCGGTTCTAGTCGGTTGCAGCCCTGTCCCGCACGCCGGAAAGTGCACGCAAGTCTGCAGGCTGCAGGGTGGCCGAGAGCTTGTTACTGGAACGGCCGCTGCCGCGACCGCGAACCGATGTGGGAAGCGCTGGCCGGCTTGAAGGCGATGCGGCAGCCGGCGTGTGCGGTGCAGCGGAAGTCAATGGTCGCGAGCCCGATGTAGGGAGACGTCCGCTCGCTGACGCTCAAGTCGCGGCCATGACGCCTCGGCGTGGGTCCGGTCGCGCGACTGTGCGGCGACCCCATCCCGGAGTGAACTACGCCGGTCTGCGCATGCCTCTGGGCGCAATGAATGAAAGACCAATGGCAGCGTGAGGGTTCGCCAGCGCACAGACAGGCATCTGGCAGCGCCTGAACATTGCGCTGTGACGAGCACTTTGGAGATCTCTCTATGACTGCAGTACAGCCCACGCGCTTCGTTCACGGCCCGTCGCTGGTCGCCGTGATGCGGGCACCGGCATACAAGCCCGATGCCGCAAAGCCAGGCGAACTGGCCAAGGCAGAACCGAGCACGCGCGCCTTCCTCGGCCTGCTCAAAGCGTTCCGCGCCACGGGCGGCGCGGCGCCGGGTGATGTCCTAGGGGACATGCTGCAGGGCCATCAGTGCGGCGGGCTGGTAACCCTGGCGCGGTCCATCGTGGCGCGTCGGGTCTTCGCCTTTGATTGGCGCGGCGGACTCTGGGTGCCGATGTTCCAGTTTGAACCGGACGACCTTTCATTGGCGGTGGCGCCGCAAGAGGTTCGGGCTGAACTGCCAGCGATACTGCACGGCTGGGCGCTGGCGTGCTGGTTTGCGCAGCCGCACGCCGCACTGAGGGGCCAGGCGCCGGTTGACATGCTGCGCTGCGACCTACCTGCCGTGCTAGAGGTTGCCCGCGGCGCGCGCTTGCGTCAAGCGGGTGGCGCAATGTTTGGCTAGGCGGCCCCGGGGGCTGTAGCGCAAGCGCAGATCGCGCAGCGGCGCTGATGGACAATGCATGCCGCGTTTGTCACCTCCACCCCCGTTGACAGGTGGGCAGCCTGCCCCGGCCGCTGGTGCCTCTTGAAACGGGCACAGCACCTTTGATCCGGCCGGACCGCAAGGTGCGCACGCCAGCGCAGGCCGGGGCTGTTGCCCCGTCTGCGGCCGCATCGTTGGAGGACGCTTCATGCAAGGCGACTCGATCAGGACGGTCGAGGCGCCGTGAACTTCGGTGGGCAACTGTCGCGCCGGAATGGGGCTACCTCTGCGTCTGGAACCAGTGTGCATTCTTGCCCGGCACCGGTTGTGACAAGTTCAGGGCGCGCCTTTGTGGTCTTTCTGGCAGGCATTCTTGTGACGGCCTTCGGCTTCGGTGGATTCGGCCCTCTCCCTTTGTCGGCTTGCATCAATCTGCGGGAGGGGAGGCGGCGGCTTGACTTGGGTGACGGGCCCTTTGGGTGCTGCGGATTCATGGCGTTTATTACAGATGTGGACGATGCGACGGACGATTCCGGCGCGCTCAGAGTTCAATTTACGCAGTCGCCGTCCTCCGGTCTGCGCGTTGGCCTGCGCTGCAGCGCCGCGCGATGCAGCCGCTTTTTCGCTGCCTCCTCACCCATCCATTTTTTCAATCTCACGTGCGCACGTGGGCAGACTCAGTGCCAGCGAGGTACCTCCCCATGGTTGCACTGCCAGTTCTGCGTGACCACCGGAGCGTTCGGCGAATTCGACGACTTCGGCCAGTCCAGTATTCGTAAACCCGCATGTCGCGGCCCCGGAAAAGAAGGGAGTTGCCACCATTGGGCCATAGGCGCCTCTCGTGATTTTTGCAGTCCCGAACACCTCAAGCAAAGTGCCACCGGCGGGCTCGACCGTGGCCTGCAGGACCAGCCTCCCGCCGTGGATGGCAGCCCAGTGCGACGTCTGCGTCAGGCGTTCAAACGCGCTTGCGAACGTTCGCCAATCAACCACCCATGCAAGGCAGGTCCGATCCACTAAAAACATCAATCAAGATGCGCGTGTCCATCGAGTGGCGCAGCGTATAGGCCAGTGAGCACAGAAAAGGCAGGACTTCCAGACGGGCGGGTACCAGAGGCCACCGTGTGACAGCCGCAGGGTGGCGGGCGACTGGTGCGTCGCCGGGGCAGGGCGGGACGTAGCGAAGTCAGGAAAACAATCTTCAGATTCCATCAGAAAGTCCTCTGTTGCACTGGAAAGAGGTCGAAGGCCGCGGGCTCACTGAGGCGAACAAGTGCACCGCGCAGGGCGCGTGGCGTCAGCGCCCGCCATGTGGCTATCCGCGCCGAAAAAATTTTTTACATCGAGCAGACCACTGGGTCTGTACGCTGCCACATCAGTGCGAGAGCGATCGTGTCGAAGTGGTCGCCTTCGATGCTTTGCGGGGAAATGGCAAGAACCTGCGAGCGCGTTCGTGGCGCCCAAACCGAGAGGGCTAAGGCAGACCAGGGCGCGTTTCTTCTGCGTGACAGCGCACAGAACAAATTCCATGAGACCTTCAGACTGGCTTTCCCTACACACACGAAAGCTCTGGATGAAAACCGATATGCAAATCAAGGACGATGTTCTTGCCGAACTCAAGTGGGATCCGGCCGTCAATGCGGCGACCATTGGAGTGGAAGTCAAGGATGGCGTCGTGACCCTGGCGGGCCATGTGTCCACCTATGCAGAAAAGTACGCTGCCGAGCGGGTGGCGCAGCGCGTCTTCGGTGTGAAGGCCCTGGCTGTCGAGATGGACGTGAAGATGGACGGACACGCCAAGCGAACCGATGCAGACATTGCGAAATCCGCCGAGAGCGCATTGCAATGGACCACCTTCCTCACCAAGAGTCCGGTCATGATCAAGGTCGAGAAAGGTTGGCTCACGCTGACCGGTGAAGTGGAGTGGGAGTACCAGCGCAAGGCGGCCGAATTGGCGGTGCGCTATCTGCTTGGCGTCACGGGCGTGAGCAACCAGATCACGATCAAGCCCAGCACGTCCGTTGCAGTCGTCAAATCCGACATCGAAGCTGCCCTGAAACGGCGCGCCAACGCCGATGCGGCGAGCATCGCCGTCACCGTCAACGGCACGAAGGTGACCTTGAGCGGGACGGCTCGCAGTTGGTCCGACCGCGAATTGGCCGTGGCCGCGGCCTGGGCTGCACCGGGCGTGTACAACGTCCAGGACGACATCGCGGTGGTCTGACGACGCCATGTAGAGAGGGCGCTCGCGTCCTCAGAAAAATCGACGACGGGGAACAGCGGCGCAGGCCGCCCCTCGCGCCACGCGGGCGGCGACTGTCCCCTGCGGCGCTCAACCCTTGCAGTTTCAGCCGACCCCTTCGTGCTGACCGCACTGTGACTTGGCAAGCCTCGCCAGCCGCAGCTTGAATGTGCGGCCCCGCACAGATCCGGCAACGGCAATGGGGAAAAAACGATGTACACCATTCACTCGGTAAGAAACGATGAAAAAAACGCTTTCAAGGGGGCTGCTTGCCATGGCCGCTGCGTGCATGACGGCCGGTGCCGCCGCTCAGGTCGCAGGCAGGTCAGACCTGGGGACCGCCGCGTCACAAGGTCAAAGGATTGTCGCGGGGCGCAGCGCGAGACACAGCATCCTCGGCAAAACCGTCTACAACGAAAGCGGCGAGGCGGTCGCGACGATTCAGGACCTGATCGTCGATCCGGACAACAAGGTGTCATACCTGATCCTCAGCGGCGGCGGCCTGTTCGGCACCGAGGCGCACAGTGTGGCCCTCCCCGCAGATCAGATGCGCGAGGAAGGGGGCAGGATCGTCTTTCCGGGCGCGACGCGGCGCGCAGTGCGCGCCATGCCCGCGTTCCGGTACGCGGCCAGCAGCGCAAACCATGATCGGCTGGTCGTCGACGTGAGGGCGCAGCTGGAGCGCTCCAAGGCCAGGGTCTTTGTGCTGGAAAAGCAAGCTGCTGCGCTGACGGGCGCTCGGAAACTTCGCGTCGATCAACAGGTGGCCGACATCGCGAACGGCCAGGCGGCGGTGGAAGCGAAGCTGGGCAAGATGGAAGCGGCCGGCACCACCGAGTGGTGGCAATTCGAAGACGAACTGCGCAGCGCCACCACGCGCTTGCGCAAAACCATTGCCCGCGCGATCGGCTGACCGAAGGAGTGAAACGGTGCAACGCCCACTGGCGGTGCGCAGACGGTTTAGAGGGCCACCTGGGCGAGTCAGCAGCCTGGTTCTACCTAGAATTTCGGGAAATCGGCACCCCGCGCCACCGCTTCCACGCTGCGCAATTCCTCGCCCAGTGACCTGAGCTTGTCCATGGCGCCGTCGTAGGCATCATTGCCAAGCAGCAGGCGGTGCGGCGGATGGGGCGACGTCACCGCTTGCAAGATGGCACGCGCCGCGCGAACGGGGTCGCCGGACTGCTTGCCCGAGGCGGCCCGGACCTGGGTCCGTCCTGCCCCGGCGGTCGCAACATAGTCGTCGATGCTCACTTTGCTTTCATTGGCAGATCGCCCTGCCCAATCGGTGCGAAAGCCGCTGGGTTCGACCAGCATCACCCGAATGCCAAGCGGTTCGACCTCCTGCCACAGCGCTTCTGACAAACCTTCGACTGCGAATTTCGTAGCGTTGTAGTAACCGATCGCCGGGAAGGATCGAAGGCCCCCGATCGACGACAGGTTGACGATGAAGCCGCTGCGGCGCTTTCGCATGCCGGGCAGCACGGCACGGATCATGTGGCCCATGCCGAAAACGTTGACCTCGAACATCCTGCGGATTTCAGCGTCTTCGCCTTCTTCAATGGCCGAAAAATAGCCGATGCCGGCATTGTTGACGAGCACGTCGATCCCACCGAACCGGGCCTGCGCAGCGCGCAGGGCCGCATCGACCTGATCCGGCTTGGTCACATCCAGCGTGAGAATCAACACGTTTTCGGCGGCGGCGTAGGCCTCGAGTGTCGACGCATCGCGCGCGGTCACCACGGTGCGGTGGCCACGCTCGATGGCCTGGCGCGCAAGCTCGCGCCCGAAGCCCGTGGAGCAGCCGGTGATGAACCACACCGGCGGCTCGGTCACCAGTGCATTGCTGTGTTGGACTGCCATGAAATTCCTTGATGCGGACAGCACCGAGCCGGGTGACTGACCTGTTGAGCGCCATCGGCTCGGGTTGTTGGGACTGACCATGGGCAGCAGGCTTTGACGTTGCCACGCGGGGCTTGCGGCCTGTTGCAACCATGCGCGCCTGGTGCGCCGGAGTCTGTACGTTGGCCCACAGATTTGGGTCGTGAGCACCTGCCCCGGGCGCTCTTGCTGCCGCGTAAATGCGCGTTGCCGCACAGACCCCATGCGCGGTGATCGGCAAGGATCGAGTCATGCGAATAGCGTCGAATTTCCGGCATGGGCTCCTGCATCCCGGCTTGAGACGAAGCACCGGGTCACAGCGCGTTCTCTACGTCGCCGTGGCCGGTGACCTGGTCATCGCTGTCAGCAAGTTTGTGGCCGCGGCCCTGACGGGCAGCTCGGCCATGTGGGTCGAGGGACTGCACTCGCTGATCGATACGGGCAATGAAGTGTTGCTGCTGTTCGGCCTGAAACGCAGCCGACACGCACTGGACGAATGGCATCCGTTTGGCTACGGCCGGGCGACGTACATCTGGGCCTTGGTCGTTGCGCTGCTGGTTTTTTCGGTGGGTGGCGGCGTGTCGATCTACGAGGGCATCGTCAGGATGGTCGACGTGCCGGTCCTGGGCGATCCCAAGTGGAACTACGTCGTGCTGGCCGTGGCGGCGGTATTCGAGGGCTTCAGCTGGCGCGTCTCGCGACAGGAACTCAGTCGCCACCGGCGTCCGGGGGACAGCCTCTGGCGGACGGCGCACCGCAGCATGGACGTTCTTGTCTTCACGGTGTTCATCGAAGATTCGGCCGCGTTGATCGGCATGGTGATCGCCGCCGCGGGCATCGCGTTGAGCCATGCAACCGGCAATCCCTATTTCGATCCGGCCGCGTCGGTGGTGATCGGCATGGTACTGGTGAGCGCAGCCGCGCTGCTCGCACTCAAGAGCGTCCGGCTTCTGATCGGAACAGGCCTTGATGCGCAGGAGATTTTCCAGCTGCGCACCATCATTGCCGGGGACCCCGCCGTTGAAAGCGTGCACCATCTGCTCACGATGCAGCTCGGTGCGGATGACGTGCTGCTGACGGCCGCCGTGCGGTTCCACCGTGAGCTCAGTCTCGATCAGGTCGAACAGGCAATCGACCGACTCGAGCATTCGATCCGTTCGCAGAATCCCTGCATCAGGCATCTTTTCCTGGAGTCAGGCGCGCTCAAAGCGGTCGTGCGATCGGCCGTGGCGAATCCCGGCTTGGCGCTGGCGGACGATGTCTTGCAGGCGCGACATGGCACGGACCAAGGCGCCGATCCGGGACCTGCTGGCGGGCCATGAAGCAACCGGACGCGACGCCGCGCGCACCCGAGGGTGCGGCGGCCAGTGAACCGGGAAGCCTGTCGCGCACAGAAGCCCGCCTGAGGCTCGCGTCGACCGGCCCGAACCGGCTGCCTGACAACGCCCCGCCACCCTGGCGCGCGGCGCTCGGGCAGCTTTGGGCGCCGGTGCCGTGGATGCTGGAGGGAGCCATCGTCTTGCAGGTGGCGCTGGGTCAGTTTCCAGAGGCCGCGCTTGTCGCCGTGCTGCTGGTGTTCAACGCAGCTTTGGGGCTGTTCCAGCAAAGCCGGGCGCACGCCACCCTTGTGGCACTTCGATCGGGCCTGGCCCTGACAGCGTCGGTCAGACGCGATGGTGCCTGGCTGAAGGTGCCGGCCGTCGACGTCGTGCCCGGTGACACCGTCAAGCTTTCGCTCGGCGCCGTGGTGCCGGCCGATGCTCGCCTGACAGCTGGCGGCGTGCTGCTCGACCAGTCCATGCTGACGGGGGAATCGGTCCCGATCGAGGCGGGCCCCGGGGTGCAGACCTATGCGGGCGCCCTGGTGCGTCGCGGCGAGGCCGTCGCCGTCGTCACTGCCACCGGAGAGCGCACCCGGTTCGGTCGCAGCGCTGCGCTGATCCGGGATGCGCACGTTGTCAGCTCACAGCAGCAGGCCGTCCTGCGTGTGGTGAGTAGCCTGGCGCTGTTCAACGGCACCGTCATCGTGGGCATGGTGCTCTATGCCTGGCACGTCGACATGGCCTGGGTCGCGATCGTGCCGTTGGTGCTCACCGCGGTGCTAGCCTCGATCCCGGTGGCGCTGCCTGCCACCTTCACGCTGGCCGCGGCGCTCGGCGCGCGGGCACTGGCCAGACGCGGCGTGTTGCCGACCCGGCTTTCAGCCGTGGACGAAGCGGCTTCGATGGACATCCTGTGCGTGGACAAGACGGGGACGCTGACGCTCGACGCGCTGTCGGTGAGCACGGTCTTCGCGCTGCCGGGCTTTGATGAGGCGCAAGTGCTTGCGCTGGGCGCGCTGGCCAGCGCGGAGGGCGGACTAGACCTGGTGGACGCTGCAGTGTGCAAGGCGGCGGCGCCGCCGCCCGTGGGACCGCAGGCCAGTGCAACCCGCCGCACGACATTCACGCCGTTCGATCCCGCGACAAAGATGTCGCAGGCCACCTTCGAAGCGACCGGCGGCGTGCCGCACCGCGCGATCAAGGGCGCGCCGTCCACGCTCTTCGCACTCGTTGCGCCCTCCGCCGGGGCATCCGCCGCCGCCGCTGCGCTGGAAGGCAGGGGCCTGCGCGTGCTGGCGGTTGCATCGGGAGCCGGCCATGCGCTGGAACTGGCCGGGTTCATCGCGCTCAGCGATCCCCCGAGGCCGGATGCTGCCGATCTCGTGACGCAATTGCGCAGGCTGGGCGTGCGCACGCTGATGGTGACCGGAGACGCCCCGCTGACGGCCGCGACAGTGGCGCGCGCGGTTGGCCTGGAGGGCGGGCTGTGCCCGCCCGGACCGATTCCTGCAACCCTTATGCCCGAAAGCTACGGCGTGTTCGCGGGCGTGCTGCCCGAGGACAAGTACAGGCTCGTACAAGCGTTGCAGAAAAGCGGACACATCGTGGGCATGTGCGGCGACGGTGCCAACGACGCGCCGGCCCTGCGTCAGGCGCAGATCGGCATCGCGGTGTCGACCGCCACCGATGTTGCCAAGTCGGCTGCGGGCATGGTCCTGACCGGTCCAGGCCTTGCCGGCATCCTTGCCGCGATCCATGAGGGACGGATCTCGTTCCAGCGCATCCAGACCTACACGCTCAACTCGATCACCAGCAAGATTCTTCAGGTGACGCTGCTTACGCTGTGCCTGCTGGTCACCGGCGAGGCGATTCTGACGCCACTGTTGATGGTGATCATCATGGTCACCGGCGACTTTCTGGGCATGGCGCTGACAACCGACAACGTCGAGCCCACGCCCACGCCCAACGCCTGGCGCATCGGCCGGCTGGCCCTGGCCGGCGTAATCATCGGCCTATGCTCGATGGCCTTCTGCGCGGTCGTGCTCGCCTTCGGGAGCTACCGGCTCGGGTATGACATCGACAGGCTGAGAACGCTGGCCTTCGTGGCCATCGTCTTTGTCAAGCAGGCCACGACCTATACCAACCGCGAACGCCGCTCACTCTGGTCATCGCGCCCGAGCCGCTGGCTGGTGGCCTCGTCCGCGGCGGACATCGCCATCGCATCGACGCTGGCCTTCGCCGGCATCGCGATGCCGGCGCTGCCAATCTGGCTTGTGGCGGCGACGCTGTGCAGTGCACTGGGATTCGCCTTTGTGCTAGATGCAGTCAAGGTGCCGCTGTTCAGGCGCCTGGGCATCCGGTAGAGCGATGCCGTGAACGCGCCATCCCGCGGCGCGACAGCGCAGCGACTCCCGTCGTGTGTTGGCTGGCGCACAGACCTTGCTGCAGGCCATGCCTAGGATTTGACCTCACGGCTTTGCAAAGTACGTCTCGATGTCATCTTCCTTCCCACTCCCGCGCGCTCAGCGCAACCCGCTCGAGGGGCTCCTTCAATCACAGCTGCAAGCGCTCGAACGCCAGACCGCTTCCTATCTGGAGGGTTTGTCGCAGGTCGATCATGCGCAGCTTGCGCTGCAGCAGGACGCTGACGATGCCAGCCAGCGGGCGGGTGACCACGAATTCGAGTCTGCGGTGTCCGATCACCACAACCGGACGTTCGACGAAGTCACGCGCGCGCTGCACCGAATCCACGGCGCTGATTATGGCTTTGCAGCGACTGGCAACGCCATTGCTTTCAGCCGTCTGAGCGCCCAGCCTCAGGTGACACGCTGTGTCAGCTGCCAATCCATCGAAGAACGGAAACCTTTCCAATGAGTCTCTTTCACGCCGTCGCTTTCGTCGACCACCAGTCCGCACCGGTCATGCAGTTCGGATCCGAGCATGTAGTGGAGCGCAAAGTCCACGCGCATTTGCATGTCACACGCCAGCACCACAGCGTCGTGCGTTCCGAGCACGAATTCTTCGGCGAGGTCTGCGATGCGCTCGACGGCATTGCGGAAGTGCTGATGGCGGGTGGACACACCAGACTTGCCGACTTTCGGCATTACGTTGAAAAACACCGGCCCCTGACTGCAGCGCGCATCGCCGGGTGGGAGGTGGTGGACCGCCCCACCGAGGGCGAACTGGTAGCGCTGGCGCGCAAGCACTTCGCCCGTTACGACCAGATGGTTGGGATACGCGTTCCGACCTGAGACAAGGTGGTGTGCCGCCTCGGGCGGCGGAAGGATGGCACCGCGGTCTCCACGACGGCCTGATGCCTGACGCGAGGCCAGGCAAAACCTCAGTCTCATTCGAGGTGCCGTACCTCGTCTGATCACAGTCGCTGCGGGCCGCGGGCATTCGCATTGGCACGCCGCAACCAGACCGCACGGCACCAACCGGATGCTGCAGCCATCGCCAACGGATGACGCACGCGAGCTGTCTCCGGGCCGCTGCCTTTTGAACGCCAAGTGCGCTGGCGCACAGACCTGGCGGGGCACAACAAGCAAATTGGAGAACGCAGCGGCCCCGTATGCCGAAGAATTCCAGATCACGAGGTGCACCTTGGCAAACTTGTTCGACCCGATTCGCTTTGGCGACATTGCCGCGGTCAACCGCATAGTGATGGCGCCGCTGACGCGGGACCGTGCGGGCCCGGGGCAGGTGCCCACGCCGCTGATGGCGACGTACTACGCCCAGCGCGCCACTGCCGGCCTGATCGTTGCAGAGGCCGCGCAGATCTCGCCGGCGGCCCAGGGCTACCTCGACACGCCGGGCATCTACAGTGCCGCGCAGGTGCAGGGATGGCGCGGAGTGACCGCCGCGGTGCACGCCGTGGGCGCGAGGATCGTGCTGCAGTTGTGGCATGTCGGGCGGATTTCGCACACCTCGCTGCAGCCGGACGGACAGCCGCCCGAATCCAGCACGGCGCGCCGCGCGAACGTCCAGACCTTCACGGCCCAGGGCTTCGAGCAGGTCTCGACACCCCGGGCCCTGCGTCTGGATGAACTGCCGGGCATCGTCGCCGCGTACCGCCAGGCCGCACGAAACGCCATCGACGCCGGCTTCGATGGCGTGGAGGTGCATTGCGCCAACGGCTATCTGCTCGAGCAGTTCCTGCGCGACGCCATCAACGATCGCACGGACGCCTACGGCGGTCCGAAGGAGAACCGTATACGCCTGCCACTCGAAGTCATGAGCGCCGTGGCTGCGGAGATCGGAGGCGCTCGCACCGGGCTTCGGCTGTCGCCCGTCACGCCCGTTAACGACGCCGGGCAGGACAGCGATGCCCAAGGACTTTATGGCCACCTGGTTCAACAGCTGGCGCCGCTGAAGCTTGCGTTTGTCCACATGATCGAAGGCGCGACCGGCGGACCGCGCGATTTCCTGCCTTTTGACTACGCGGCGCTGCGCGACGCGTTCAAACAGGGCAGCGCACATGGGGCCTGGATCGTCAACAACGGCTACACGCGTGCGATGGCCATCGCCGCAGTGGGCAGTGGAGCGGCCGACATGGTTGCCTTCGGCCGCCCGTTCATCAGTGACCCGGATCTGGTCAACCGGCTGCGCCTCGATGCACCTTGGGCCGTCGTGCATCCTGACACACTCTACGGCGGCGGTGCGGTCGGCTACACCGACTATCCACCGCTGGATCTGGTGCAGGTACAAAAATTGATTGCGGTCAGCCCGGCGGAGGGTGGTCAGCCCACCACCTGACGGAATGGCGACGCGCCACCTGCAGGGTCTGCCGCTGTTGACCGTCGCGGGTGACGATGCGTAAGACACTCACTCAGGGCTTCAGCACCTTTCTTCGTCGCCATCGGGCGCAAGCCCACTTCGAGCGTCGGCCCTTGCTGGATGCGTTGGCGGCGATGCCGCCGCCGGCCGGCCCCGCGCACGACGATCACGCGCTGGCGCATGACTTGCTGGCCATCGCCCGGCAAACTCCAGCCGTCGCGCTGCTGGCCCTGCGGTCGCAAGCTGACGGCCTGGACGCCGAAGAGGCAGCTCGGCGCCTGCAGCAGATGGGCCCAACGAGGTGTAGCACGAGAAGCCGCTGCCGGGTTGGCTGCACTTGTGGCGCTGCTACCTGAACCTGTTCAATCTGCTGCTCATTGCCTTAGCTGTGATGTCGTTTCTGAGCGCGGATGCGAAGGCCACCACGGTGATCGGCGTCATGGTGATGCTGAGTACGGTCATCCGTTTTGTCCAGGAAAGGCGATCCCACCGGGCTGCGCCGCCCGGCCGGCGCAGGCACCCGTTTGGCGCCGCTGGCGTCCCATGAGATTGCGGTGCGCGAACTCGTAGCGGGGGACTTCGTGGCCCTCTCGGCAGGCGACATGATCCCTGCCGACTGTCGACTGTCGACTGTCGACTGTCGACTGCCGTGTGCTCAGCGCGCGGGACCTGTTCGTCGCGCAGGCCGCGATGACGGGAGAGTCGTTGCCGGTGGAGAAATTCGTGCAGAACGCATCGCCGGAGGCGGCCGGCGCGCCGAGTCCCGACGCGCTCGAGCAGCGCAACATCATCTTCATGGGGACCAACGTGGTCTCGGGCACGGTCACGGCGCTGGTCGTGGCCACCGGCGGGCGCAGCTACTTCGGCACGCTGGCCGCGCACGTCAGAGCCGTTGAGACCACACTCAACGCGTTCCAGGCAAGCGTCAACAGTGTGAGCTGGCTGCTCATCCGCTTTGCGGCCGTGATGTTGCCCGTTATCTTCCTCCTCAATGGCTTCACGAAGGGGGATTGGCTGCAGGCCTTCTTGTTTGCACTGTCGGTCGCCGTAGGCCTCACGCCCGAGATGCTGCCGATGATCCTGACCAGCATCCTGGTCAAGGGCGCGGTGCTGCTGTCGCGCAAGAAGGTGGTGGTCAAGCGGCTGGACGCGATCCAGAACTTCGGCGCGATGAACATTCTGTGCACCGACAAGACGGGCACGCTGACACAGGACCGCATCACTCTCGCGCGCCACACCGACGCCTATGGCAACGACGCCGGGGACGTGTTGGACTTTGCCTTCCTCAATAGCTACTACCAGACCGGACTCAAGAATCTCCTCGACCGTGCGGTGCCGGCCCATGTCGAAAAACCCGCAGAGTTGAAGTTGAAGTTGAAGGAGGCTTACCGCAAAGTCGACGAGATTCCTTTCGACTTCGAGCGCAGGCGCATGTCAGTGGTGGTGGCGACCGTGCTGGCCGGCAAGGATCAGGCGCACCAACTCAGCTGCAAGGGCGTTGTGGAAGAAGTATCAGCTGCCTGCACGCAGGTGCGGGTACAGGAGCCCAATGAGGGCCGCGGGCAGTGCGAAGGTCCTTTACCCAGCCTGCCGTTCGATGCGGCACTGCTCGCCCGCACGCAGGCCGTCACTGCTGGGCTCAATGCGGCAGGGCTGCGTGTGGTGGCCGTTGCCAGCAAGACATTGCCGCCGAGCTAGACGCCTTACTCGGTGGCAGACGAATGCGGGCTGACGCTCATTGGCTATATCGCTTTCCTCGATCCGCGCAAGGAGTCGGCTGCACCGGCGCTGAAAAAGCTGGAGGAGCATGGCATCACAGTCAAGGTGCTGACGGGCGACAACGAGCTGGTCATGGCGCAGGTTTGCCGTCAGGTCGGCTTGGTCACCGTCACCGTCATGCTGGGCTCGCAGATCGAATTGCTCAGCGACGAAGCACTCAAGATCGCATCACAGCAACACCGCGTCTTCGCCAAACGCCCCTTCACAAGGAGTGCATCGGGCTTGCCTTGCGCGTCGGAGGCCACGTTGTCGGCTTCATGGGCGATGGCATCAACGATGCGCCAGCCCTGCGCGGCAGACATCGGCATTTCGGTCGACAGTGCGGTCGATATCGTCAAGGAAGCCGCCGACATCATCTTGTTGGAAAAAAGCCTCATGGTGCTCGACGACGGTGTGGTCGAAGGCCGAACCACGTTCTGCAACATGCAGAAGTACATCCGCATGACGGCAAGCTAAAACTTCGGCAATGTGGAGTGTTCTGGTGGCGAGCGCATTCCTTCCATTACTGCCGATGTTGCCGCTGCAATTGCTGGTGCAGGACCTGCTGTCCGACATCGGCCAGACCGGGATTTCATTCGACAACTTCGACCTGGAGCTGGTCAGCAAGCCGCTCAAGTGGAACCCTGCTGAAATCGGCCGATTCATGCTCTGCTTCGGTCCCGTCAGTTCGTTGTTCGACATCGTCACCTTCAGCGTCATGTGGTGGGTCTTCGATGCGAACAGCGTGGCCCGACAGGCGTTGCTCCAGTCCGGATTGTTCGTCGTGGGCCTGCTGACACAGACCTTGGTAGTGCATATGGCGCGTACGCCGAAGCTTCCCTTCGTACAAAGCCGCGCAGCGGTTCCATTGACGGTGATGACACTGACCATCATCGCGATCGGGCTGTGGCTTCCGCTCGGGCCGCTGGGCAGTTACTTCAAACTGCAGCCGCTGCCGCTCGTTTACTACAGTTGGCTGGTGGGAATTCTGCTGAGCTAATGCGCGCTTACGACGCTTACGACGCTTACGACGCTTTCGACGCTTCTATATCCGGCGTTATTGCAGGCAATGAGTTCGCCCGCTCTTCGCCCGTGATCGACCCCAAGTGGATGCCGCTGGTCCGCATCAAAGAAAAGCGGTGCCTGCGTGCGTTAGCGAACGGAGCGCCGCTGGCACGCAGACTCATACTGGCGCTATGAACCATCAGCCATCTCCCTGGATGTCGCGCCCTTACGCTTTGTCTGCCTGGCGAGTCGACGGTCGCCAGCGTACCGTCGCTTCGTGGGCGGCCGCTTTGCCCGCGGCCATCCGACAGGCGCTGGCGTTGCGGCACGGACCCGGCCCGCTGTCGCCACTGGCATCGTCAGCGGGGGACGAAACGGCCATGCATGCGTCCTGTCTTTGAATGGCCGTGACGGTTGCGGGATCAGCAACAGCCGGTCTCTTTTTTTGTCTTTTTTCCCCAAGAAACTTTTGCCATGACCTACCAGGGTGAACGTGCCCGCCCGAGCGCCACGGAGCGCGGGCGTTTTTTTGCAGTCTCCAGTGTCCGCCTCGGCGGATCAGGACACGTCATGGATGTGTGCTGGCGTGAAGTCAATGCAGCTTCGGATCTGGATGTTGGCGCCAGCGTCGTCGCATCCGCGGCCGATGTGGTGGACGCCATCCACGATGGTGCACAGGTCGCTGCCATGTTTTCCGGGCGCAGCGCAGACCTGCCGCAGCGCCTGTTCATCGTTATCGAGCATCAGGATGGCACGGAAGCTCTCGCACTTGACGGGCCGTCATCGCCGGGGCGCAATCTGGCCGATATTGCCGTCTTCACATGACTGACGCGAGCGACCGATTCCGGGCCCTGGCAGCCGCCTGCCGTCATCTAATGTCGCCTAGCGCAACTCTGAACTCCTCCAGCTTTGCCTCGTAGGCATCTGCTTCGCCGTAGTCCAGAAATCGGTTGTAGCGCGCGTGGGTCCCGAGGATTTTGTGGGCGTGCTTGATCGGACAGAAGTACTGCTCCGTGCGCGCCAGGATCTCGGTCACGTACGCCATCAGGCCATTGCCATACTCACAGTAGGTGCAGTGGAACTTCTCGATGAAGTTCAGGTAGCCCAGGTGGCGCCGGTCGAAGACCAGGTAGTCGCTGCGTCGCACCTTGGCAATGCTATAGATCGGGAAACAGGCCCATTGATAGAAGCTCACACATGCATCCAGCAGAAGCAACGGGATCACCATGGCGTAGATGAGCGGGCCGGTGATGAGATTTTGCGGACGGTCTGCCACCAGCCAGCGCAAGAAATTCGTCTTGAGCTTGCGGTGCGCGTCGCTCACCGAGCGCTCGAACTCGACGCGCCTGCCGTTGATCCGGAAAAACATGCGGCTCTCTTGGTCATTGACAGCGCTGCGCAGGTCCGCCTCGAGTGTCGCCATCTGCGCCAGGATCTGATTGATTCGGTCGTTCATGCCGTCAAGCTTAGACCTGAACACGTCGCTGCTACCCCTTCTTGTGGCGCTGGCGCAGGCGGCGCGCGCTGTCACACGGACGGGGCGATCGAACCTCGGTAGAACCGGGGCCTGCTTGCAACGGCCAGCCGGCCGCGTCATCACACTGGAGTGGACCCATGACAACAAATGCCCTCGCAACGGTAGGGCTCGCGCGCATGCTCGCACCGCCCGTGCGGCGCACTGATGGCGACTGACGGCTGGCGATACCGCGCGGTGGCCGGATGCTTGACTCTGCAATGGCAAGGTCTGCTGGTGATGTTGGGCCTGCAGGTGGCTCGGTGGCTCAGTCGCTTGCCACGTTGTGGCTGCCCCATCTGAGCGTCGATGTCGTCAACCTGGGCGTGGGACGCGACGATCGCGCCTAAGTCATCCACACAGGCACGGTGATGCTGTCGCTCTCCGTGCTGCAGGTGATCCTGGCCGTTGGCGCCTCGGTGGTCGGTGCGCGGCTGGCTATGCGCTACGGGTGCGACCTGCGACCTGCGGGCTCGGGTCTTTGCGCATGTGCAGGCCTTTTCTTTGCACGAGATGAACCGCTTCGGCATGCCGTCGCTGATCACGCGAAGCACCAACGATGTCTTGCAGTTGCAGACGGCGCTGCGGGCTGGCCGCGCCAAAGCCGTTTCGCAGAACTGCAGGCGATGCCAATGCCAGTCTGACACTGCGAGTCTGAGCGGCCTGGGCCGCGCCATGCGTTCGCGTGACCGCACAAGGACTGTCGTGAAGACCGGCACTGGTTGATAAAAAAGCATGCGCTGCGTTTGGGACTTGCAAGCCCACACCCTCCTAAAAGCTTCCTGCGCGGCCGCCCCCGGGCAACAAGCGGGGCGTTGATCGCATCGGCCGCCAGCCTGTTGCGGGGAGGCGCTTCCAGGCGGCCCGAGCATTGCTGTGCAATCCGCAATCCGTCACCTGCTGATCGTCATCGTGTGTCGTGGCTTCGCGGGTCGTCCCCTGCGTTCGTTCGCGCACAGACGCACCGCAGCCCGATGCCTATAACCAACGAGAGTCCCTTCGTCCCGAACAATCTCGAAAGAAAAAATTCATGGAAAAGACTCTATTGATCGCAGCGTTGACTGGTGCGAGCCTGCTTGGCGTCGTGGGCGCGTCCCACGGGCAAGTCGCGGGTTCCAGCACGACCACCGGCGTCACTGTCACAGAAAACACGCAGATCGCTATGGGCTGGAGCGTCAAGAAGACCGTCCTGGGCAAGACGGTCTACAACGACACCGGCACGAAAATTGGCAATGTCGAAGACCTGATCATTTCGCCGCAGCGCAAGCTGTCCTACGCAATCATCGGCGCTGGCGGCTTTGTCGGTATGGGCCGGCATGACGTCGCTGTCCCGGTCTCGCAACTCGAAAACCGATCGGGCAAATTGGTGATGGTGGGCGCTTCCAAAGAGGCCCTCAAGTCACTGCCTGCCTTTGCCTACGCACCGGACACCACGCAACGGGACCAGTTCATCGCCAGGACGGACCGGGATATCGCGACGGGCCGGCAGGACCTGACGGCATGGGAGAAGAAGGCGTCCTTGGAGTCCAAGGAAGTGAAGGCCGGCATGGACAAGAACATAGCCGCTGCACACGTCGATCTGAAATCGGCCGAAACAAAGCTCGGCGAAATGAAAGATGCCACCGCCAATCGTTGGAAGACTTTTGAAGCCGGCGTGACTGCGGCCACCGAGCGGATGCACCGTTCGCTTGAAAAAGCCAAAGCCTGAATGCCCGCTCCCTCCAACGCACAGAAAGCCCCCATGAAAACCGATTCGCAATTGCAGCAGGACGTCCAGGCCGAACTCCAGTGGGAACCCGCCGTCGACGCCACCCATATTGGTGTTGAAGTGACAGATGGCATCGTCACGCTGGCCGGCCATGTCAACAGCTACGCCGAGAAATGGGATGCGGAAAGCGCCGCCCAGCGCGTCGCAGGCGTCAAAGGTCTCGCAGTTGAAATGGAAGTGAGGCTGCCCGGCACAAGCCAGCGCGTGGACGCTGACATTGCCCGTTCAGCGGACAACGTATTGGCGTGGTCGTCCTTCATACCCAAGGACAGTGTCAAAGTCATGGTCGAGAAAGGCTGGGTCACGCTGACAGGCAAGGTGCGCTGGGATTTCGAGCGGCGCGGTGCCGCATCCAGCATTCGCCAGTTGCTGGGCGTGACGGGCGTCAGCGACCAGATCAGCATAGAGCAGGCGGCGTCTTCGACCGTGGTGAAGGCAGACATCGAAGCCGCCCTCAAGCGACGTGCCCGAAACGACGCGGAGCTCATTTCCGTACACGTCCGAGGCGCTGATGTGACGCTTTCCGGGACCGTTCACAGCTGGGCAGAGCGCGACTTGGCGAGTCACGCTGCTTGGAGCGCGCCGGGCGTGAACAACGTTGTCGACAACCTCACCGTGACGTTCTGAATGGCCCGCACAGCTTTGCGCAACCTCGCGGGGCGTTTGGGAATGATCCTGAAAAAAATGCCGATCCTGTCGGCCGCCGCTGTAGTGATTCATTTGCTTTTCCCTGTGGCTTCGTCCGCGTTCGCGCAGGGGCGGGGAGAAGCAGACCCCACGCAGGCCAAAGCACCGCCGATGGCGCGGACGACCGCTGCGGAGCGCCGCGCAGCGCGAGACTTGCGCAAGAAGAACGGTGAACGCGCAGCCAGGGGTGCCCAGATGGGCGAGGGGCAAAGCGAGCCTGTCGTACGGCCCTTCGTTCCCCTGAACGAACGCATGGACGCGTCGCATCGTCGCGCCGAAGCAAACCGTGCAGCCAATCAGGCCGGCGCATTCCCCAGGGGCGGCAGCGGAGACGCACCAGAAAAGCAAAAGCGCTGATCGGCTGCAGGCCTGGAGGAAAGCGACCGCAGTCTCGCCAGACGACGGCGCGCGCTCGCGCGGCATGCCCGCCGAACCGTTGCACCCGGCGAGGAAAGCCGCGCGCAGTATCAACGGCGCCGGGCGTATGAGGCTACCTGCAGGCCGCGTGCCGAGGCACGTCGGCACCAGATTGTCCAGGGCAATGGAGTTGGCCAGCCGGCGGGTTGATGCGGACGCGATTGCGAAAGCGGATGCCTTTGCGATCGAACCGTTGAAGCCGGACGCCCGTCTTCAAGCGCTGACGCGCGTCGCTGGCTGAAAAGCGGAGGGTCCAGTGCAGGAGTGCTCGGCGTATCCGGACACTGGTTCGTTGCATTTTCGGGAAAGCGATCTTGTGACAGTGTGGCCAAGTCTATGAAACAGTGACAGCCCCGGCGCGATCGGCCGGTCTTGCAAGCCAAAAGTATCTGCAGGACTTCCCGGGTACTGCAGCACCTTGCCTTCATGCGCAAGCGTCCAGTTGGCTGCTTCGTCAGTGCGAAGACTTGCGCGGTGAAGGGGGCTTCGGAATTTTGGCACGTGTTTGCTCAGGTCGAGCGGCCTGTACGGCCTGATCATGTAATCGTTGGCACCGGCCGCCAGAGCGGCGGCGACATCGGACGCGTCAGCGCGATCGCTTAGCACGATGACCGGGATGTGCGACTGCCGTACTACGCGCAGCCAACGCAGAAGGTCCACGGCCAGCCGACCCTGAGCTGTGAGCGCAAGGATCAGCAGTTCGGACGTCTCGCCGCTCAGAGCGGACCGCAATGCCACGCCGTCGCTGGATGGCGTGTAGAAAATCGGCTCGTCGCCGCGCGACGCCTTCAGCGCCGCCACCAAAAGCTGCGCTTCTTCTTGGTCTTCATCGAGCAGTGCTATGCGCATTTGTCGGCCTCGCGAGTTGACGGCTCCGACGTCGGGCTGGACAGTGCGGAGCTGAGTCGCAGCAATCCTGGGGCGTGGCGCCGAGGTCGTGCGCTCATGGTGGGACTGGGTTAGGGGGCGTCCGTCCACCAGCGGACTTGCCTCTGGAGTGCAGGTCTGGTCTGTGCCGTGGGGATCATGCTGATGAAAGGGACAGGGGGCAAGCGCAGCCCCATCGCGGACACAACGGGCACCGCATTGCGTGTGTCGTGTGATTGCGCATCGCAGGCAGCCGCCGAGTGAGCCACCCCGATGCCAGCCGACGCTTGGCTGTGGACCTGCGCCTGCGCAGGCGCACGGCCCGCGCTGTGCGTCAATGCCGGTGCGTGCTGCGCACAGTGGGAATCAGTCGGGACCGTGGGCAGTGCAGTGAGCCCACAATTCAACACACGAGAAGTGTCAGCGCCTGCTGGCGCGGTAGGACGTCTCATTCGAGAGCCCCGGCGCCGGGAGGGCACCGAAGGCCCTGTCTCAACAGAGCGATTTGGAGGCTGGTGGCGGCATTGGCTTTTGCAACGCACCGAAGACCGCGACGAGCGTCGATCGCCAGTTGCCCGTGAAGCGGACCACCGTGCCACGAAAGTGATCCACGTTGGCCCACTCCAGATGGTCATCGATCAACACGTCTCGCCTTTCACCAACGCATCCCTTGTCCGGTGTGATGATCACGCGATCAACGAACTGTGGAAAGTAATCGCGTATCCAGAGCAACTTCTCTGTCGCGGCGCAGGGATTCGAGGGCGGAATCTTCGTGACGACAAACATCTCGATGCCTTCCGTTTCCAGAAAGGCAACTGCATTGCAGGCACCTTCCGAGGGCAGCAGCGTGCGGTATGCCCCCGGCAGGCGCTTGAACTGGCTGGGCGTCATGGCGCAGCTGGCGCACGCGGCGTCGAAGTCGGCAATGACGCCGTCCATGTCGAGGTAGACCCGGGCCTTGTCCGGGTAAGAGCGTTGTCCCACTTTGTTCGTCTTTCAGCCTCGGAGCGAGTGCGCGCAGCGCCTGCGACAGCGCGATCCGGGGTTTCGACGTTTTCGTTCCCGGTCCCCGGATTCTGACGGTGCGGTAAAGAAAATTCTGTGCGTTGGCACACGCAGGCGCGCAAAGACGAAGTTCAAGCGCCATCTGCGTTCCCTGGCCATGGTGTGCTGTCGCACAGACGGCACACTTTCTCTCGAAATATGGTGGAGTCTGTCATGCCACCAGGCGGCGTGCAAAGAACCGTATCCGCGGGTCGGCCGCAACGCGAATTTTCTGTGTTGCCACAGTCGCGGCCGGTTATCCACAAGTTCACACCACCCCATTTTTCAGAACTCAGGAGCAAATTCAACATGGCCAAAATCATCGGCATCG
>NZ_JASJXG010000056.1:0-28092 GCF_035018765.1 Variovorax sp. RTB1 | reverse complement strand
CAGATCGATCACGTTGGGGAAAGCATCGCGAAAGAAGCCCGATACACGCAAGGTCACGTCGACGCGGGGTCGGTGACGGATGGCCATTGGCAGCACTTCTACGTCGACCACCCGTGCACTGCCATCGGCCCACTTGGGCCGCACACCCAACAACGCGAAAGCCTGCGCCACGTCTTCGCCGCCGGTGCGCATGGTGCTGGTGCCCCATACCGACAGCCCGACCTCGCCGGGCATCGTGCCGTGGTCCTGCAGATGGCGTTCGATGAGCCGTTCGGCGGCGGCCGCACCCATGGCATAGGCCGTGGGTGTCGGCACGGCGCGGGTATCGACGCTGTAGAAATTGCGCCCCGTCGGCAGCACGTCGGGCCGACCACGCGATGGCGCACCGCTGGGGCCGGGCGGCACGAAGCGACCGGAGAGTCCGCGTAGCAACTGCGTCATCTCTTGCGGCCCGCAGGCGTCGAGCCGGGGGAGCAGTACTTGGCGCAGGCGTTGCAGCACCGGGGCGGTGTGTGGCCAGGCTGTGGCATCGAATGCCTCCGGATCGGCCTTTGGTGTAGCTTGATCGGACATCACCTGTTCGGCCACCAGACGCGAGGCCAGCCTTTCCAGCCGTTCGCGTGTGTGTCCGGCATGACGCCAGACATCGTCGCTGAGCTGCTGCAGCGCCGGCGGGCGCGGTCCCTGCCACGGCGCGGCCCAGTCCGGGCCGAGCACGTTGAACCCGTCCACCCCGTCGAGTGCCAAGTCTTGTGCCAGCGCCAGCAGCAGACTTTTCTGACCCGCCACCGTGCCTGCTGAAAAGCGCGCTAGCGCGACCAGCGTGTCGATGCGTTGCCGACCCTGTGGAGAGCTGCCGAGGGTGTGCAGGCCGTCGCGAATTTGCGATTCCTTGATCTCGCAAAGATAAGCGTCCAGTCCCTTCAACAGGCTGTCGCGCGCGGTGTCGTCTGCCGGCCGGGCAAAGCCCAGCTCCTCGTGCAAGCCTTCTCGCAGCGTGCGTTCGAGGATGTCCTCACGCAGCCGCCGCGCGCGCCGCGGGTCGAGAGACAAGGCCTCGTAGTACTCGTCCATCTGGCGCTCGATCTGCTGCAGCGGGCCGTAGGTCTCGGCGCGCGTCATGGCAGGCATCAGGTGGTCGATGATCACGGCCTGGGTGCGTCGCTTGGCCTGGCTGCCTTCGCCTGGGTCGTTGACGATGAAGGGGTACAGGTGCGGCAGCGGGCCGAGGATGGCATCGGGCCAGCAGGCTGCGCTCAGCGCCACGCTCTTGCCGGGCAACCATTCGAGGTTGCCGTGCGTGCCGACATGCACCATCGCATCCACCGCGAAGGCGCGACGCAACCAAAAATAAAACGCCAGGTAATGGTGCGGTGGCACCAGGTCGGCGTCGTGGTAGCTGGCCGACAAATCCATGTCGCGTCCGCGCGCCGGCTGGATGCCGACGAAGACATGGCCGAAGCGCAGACCGGCGATGGTGAAACGACCGCTGCGCAGCGTGGGGTCCTGTTCCGGCGCGCCCCAAAGGGCGTTGACGGCAGCGCGGCTGTCGGCTGGCAGCAAAAGGAAGTCTTCCAGGTAATCAGCCATGGCGAAGCTCTGAGCGGCGGGCCGGGCGTCGTTGGCGACACGGTCGTTGGTGATGCCGCGCAACAGCGAAGCGATCAGCGCGTCACCGCTGGCCGGCAATTCTCCGGTGGCGTAGCCTGCCGCTTGCAGCGCATGCAGCGCAGCCACGGTCGAGGCGGGTGTGTCGAGCCCCACGCCGTTGGCAATGCGTGAATCGTCGATCGGGTAATTGGCCAGGATCAGCGCAATGCGCTTGTCGGCATTGGGCTTCTCGCGCAGCACGCACCAGCGGCGTGCCAGTTCGGCCACGAAGGCCATGCGCTCGGGTTCGGCTTCGTAGCGCACCACGTCGAGTTCGGTGCGTTCGCAACGCCAGGCCATGCCCTTGAAGCTGATGGCGCGCGTAAGGATGCGGCCGTCGACCTCGGGCAGCACCACCTGCATGGCCAGGTCGCGCGGCGCCAGACCGTGTGCGTCCGCCAGCCACTGCTCATGCGAGCAGCCGGCGGTGATAAGTTGCAACACAGGGGCATCGCCGGCCAGGGTCGCGGACGCTGCATTCGCATCTCTTTCATCGCCCAGATCGCTGCCGTCGATCGACGCGGTGGCAAAGTTGGTCGCGTTCAGCACGATCGCCACTGCGTGTTCCGCGACCAGCGCTTGCACTGCGGCATGGCTTTCAGGGTTCTTGAGGGAATCGACGGCAAGAGCCACTGCGTTAAGGCCGGCGGTGGCCAGCGCTTGCAACATCACATCGAAAACCGCCGTGTTGCCGGCGAGCAAATGGGCGCGGTAGAACAGCAGGAGGGCCACGGGTGCGCCCGATTTCCACGGTGTGCGGCTGGTGATGGCCTGGGGCTCGTACCGCACGGCGCTGGGCAACGGCACCGGCACCGGCGGCCGCCCGCCGAGGCCGAATGCGGCATGGGCGATCAGCGAAAAAAAGGCCTTTGCGTTGTCGCGCCCGCCTTCGCGCAGGCAGCGCCACAGGTGGCGGCAATCGTCTTGCTGTGCGGTGCTGCGGATCAGTAGTTGCGCGTCCTCGAAGGCATCACCCGAGAACATCGCCAGCCACTGGCCCCGCTCGCGCGCCAGCGACATCGCACGTTCCACCACGTAAGCCCAGTCGCTGGGGCTGCCGAGGTGGTCGATCACGATCACGCGGGCATGGCGCAGCACGTCGTCGACGTACATGTCGACGGAGGCTGGCTGGCGCAGCCACATCAGGTTGGCCAGGCGAACGCTGGGGTAGTCGGGCCCGAGCTGGGCGGCCACATCGGCGAGCAGCGAGAGCGTGGTGTCCGCCGCGCTCAGCACCACGATCGAGGCGGGCGTCTGCTCGACGCGCACGACGCCCTGGCCACCGTCTTCAACGTGGCCGCCCGGGCGTGTGGACATCAGGTGCATGAGAGTCCTTGGGTGATTTCAGGAATGAACGCTGGCCGACAGGTCGCGGTCCAACTCGGCCTGCAGCACTACAGCGTTCAGACCGGCGCCGATCAGCACCAGGCGCGACTGGCGCATCTCGTCGCCGCGCCACGCCCGGTCGAAGTAACTGTCGAAGCGCGTGCCCACGCCCTGAATCACCAGTCGCATGGCCGCACCGGGCAGCGAGACAAATCCCTTGACGCGGTAGATCTCGTGGCGTCCGACCAGGTCTTGCAGCACCGTCAGCAGCCGCGCCCGATCAAGCACCTGCAAATTCACCGAGACGGAATCGAAGGCATCGTGGTCATGGTCTTCTTCCGCGTCATGGTGCGTCTTGCGTTGGTCGATCACGTCTTCGACCGCACGCTCCAGGCCCAGCAGCACGGCCAGGTCGATGCGGCCATGCTGGGCATGCAGCAGCTTGACGCCCGGCGCTGTCTCCAAGCGGATGGCAGCTTCGACGACGGCCAGCGCTGCAGTGTCCATACCGTCGGTCTTGTGCACGATCACCAGGTCGGCGGTAGCGAGCTGGTCTTCGAACAACTCGTGCAATGGCGAGTCGTGGTCCAGGTTGTCGTCGGCGCGGCGCTGGGCGTCAACCGCCACCGGATCGTCGGCGAAGCGGCCGGCCGCCACGGCAGGCGCATCCACCACCGCGACCACGGCATCGACGGTGAAGGCGTTGCGCAACGCGGGCCACTGGAAGGCCTGTACCAGCGGCTTGGGCAACGCCAGGCCGGAGGTCTCGATCACCAGGTAGTCGATCTGGTCGCGGCGGGCAGCAAGCTGCTCCATGACCGGGGCAAACTCTTCCTGCACGGTGCAGCACAAGCATCCGTTGGCCAATTCGAACAACTGGCCGTTGGGCGCGCCGGTCTCGTCGCAGCCGATGCCGCAGCCTTTCAGCAATTCGCCGTCGATGCCTAGCTCGCCGAACTCGTTGACGATCACTGCGATGCGCAGGCCTTGGGCGTTTTGCAGCAGGTGACGCAGCAGAGTGGTCTTGCCACTGCCGAGAAAACCCGTGACGATGATGGCGGGGATCTTGCGGGATTGCATGGTCGATTCCTGAATGGGCTGAGTGAGCGTAGAGAAGTCAGGCGAGCGACGAAGTGACTAGTCCTCGATGCCGCGTTGTGCCGGCACACCTGCCTTGAAGTGGTGTTTGATCAATGCCATCTCGGTCACTGAATCGGCGATGTCGATCAGTTCCTGCGGCGCATTGCGGCCAGTGAGCACCACATGCACATGCCATGGGCGCTCGCGCAGGCAGGCCAGTACCGGGTCGAGCGACATCCAGCCATAGCGCAGCGGATACATGATTTCGTCGAGCACCACCAGGGAGTGCGCGCCGGCTCGCACTGTGGCCTCGGCACGGGCCCAACCCGCGCGCGCGAGTTCGGCCGAATGTTCCAAGTCGCGGCTCTTCCAGCTAAAGCCGTCGCCCAGACCTTCGATAGGCATGCCCAGTTGCTCGAATAAGCGGTGCTCGCCAAAGCGCGCCGTGGGCACTTTCATGAACTGGTAGATCTTGACTGTTTCGCCTTGGCCGGCAGCGCGCAGCGCGAGCCCGAACGCGGCTGTGCTCTTGCCTTTGCCGGGGCCGGTGTGCACGGTGACGCGGCCGTGCGATGCACCCTGTGGTGGTTGAGTGTCGTGCAAGGGCTGCGGTGCTCGCTCGGTGGACATTGGAGACAAGGTCATGGCTTGAACAACGCGGCGATGGCCAGTGGGTTGCTCGGAAAGTACAGGTGCATGAACGAAGCGAACAAGCGGCCTTGGTGGAATACGGCTTCGGGCCGACCATGTTGGCGCTGAGCCACGGTGTGCAGCGTGGCCGGCAACGTTGTCGCAATGCGTCCATGGTGGAAGGTATGACCGCGCACCTGGCCTTGAGGCAGCACCAGGCTGTGCATGCCGAGATTGACGAGCCGATCGGTCATGACGCCCTGGCCGGGCAGCAGGCCCATCATCGGCGAGCTGTGGCCTGCCTTGTCGCTGAGCGTCTCAAGCAGTGCGAGCATGCCGCCGCACTCTGCGACCAGGGGCCGGCCAGCAGCGTGGTGCGCATGGATGGATTGGCGCGCGGCGGTGTTGTTCGCCAACGCCTGCAAGTGCAATTCCGGATAACCGCCGGGCAGGTACAGCGCTTGAGCTGCAGTCGGCACCGGTTCGTTGGCTAAGGGCGAGAAGAAGCACAGCTGTGCGCCCAGGGCACGCAGTGTGTCCAAATTAGCGGGGTATAAAAATGAAAAGGCAGCGTCTCGCGCGATGGCAATCGTGGTGCCGCTCAGCAGTGCAGGGAGCACCAGATTGTCCGAGGCGAGCGGTGTCTCGAACTGAACAACTGGCGGGATGGGCAACTCCCCGTTCTCGCCGAGCGCCAGTGCGGCAGCTGCAATCCGCTCGGCCATGTCACCGACTTCTGCAGCCTGCACCAGCCCTAAGTGACGCGCGGGCAACCCGTAGTTTCCGCCACGCGGCAGCGTGCCATACCAGGTCATGCCGGCAGGCAAGCTTTCCCGCAACATCTGCGCATGGCTCGAGCTGCCGACTCGGTTGGCCAGCACGCCGATCAGTTGCAGGCCGGCTCTGTAAGTGGCAAGCCCGTGCGCCACGGCACCGAAGGTTTGCGCCATCGCCGAGGCATCGATCACGGCCAACAGCGGCAGGCCGAAACGCAATGCGAGATCAGCACTCGACGGCGTCCCGTCATGCAAACCCATCACGCCTTCGACCAGGATTAGATCGGCCTGAATGGCGGCGTCGTAGAGCAATTCAGCACAGTGCGCTTCGCCACCCATCCATAGGTCGAGCTGCTGCACTGGCGCGCCGCTGGCGCACTCCAGCACCATGGGGTCGAGAAAGTCTGGGCCGGTTTTAAACACCCGCACGCGGCGGCCTCGGCTGCGGTGCCAGTGCGCCAGCGCGGCAGTGACCGTGGTCTTGCCTTGGCCCGAAGCCGGGGCAGTGATCATCAGCGCGCGGCAGGACACGGCAGTGGCTGTGCTCATCCCGTGACCTTCGTTTGCACGGGGACAGCATTTCGGACCATGCGTAGATGCATGGCGTCGCCATCGCCCACAAACTGGCGGAGCAGAGTCACCTCAAGCGACCTGAAAGGGAAATAAATGATGATGGAAACACCGCACTGGACATGCTCGCCCGCTTCCCCGCAGGCATGCACCGCAAGGCGCATCATTCGCATGACGCACCACCTCATTGGCCGGTATCCGGGCTGGCGAAGACGACCCGTATTCCCTTCCCGGGCCGTCGCTTTCGCGGCGTTCACCTAGTGGGCACTTAATACGAGCTGCAAGCACTAGGCTTGCGTCCGCTTACCGTTGCGGGGGCAGCTCAGGTTCGGGCGCCGAAGCACGTCCACTCAGACATACACGGCATCCCATCCTGATTCCCGTTGAACTGCTTTGACCTGAAAACCAAAGCGAGCACCAACCGTTAAATTATAGGGGAGCCTGCCTTGGTGACCTCACCCAAACGGCCCACCGAGCGCGCCCCAGCCTGATCCTGTCCAGGCCTCCGTGACAGATGCGCCCATCCCCTGCAGCGCCAGGTCGTGGATCTCAAGGGGCAGCGCAATGCTCATGCGGCCATACGCTTCAAAGCAACGCCCAGCCGATTCTTAAAAAATCGCCGGCATCGACACCCGCACCGCGCTCTAGCGACTGCCGCCCAGCGCGGGCACCGTCACCGCCCCCACGTGCAGCATGCGACCCGCGCCAAGCCCGGCCACCACCAGCGCCACGCCGAGCCCCACGAACAGCCACGCCGCCGCCGCGAACCCGCCGGTCCACCCGCGCAGCAGACCCACCAGCAGCGGGCCGAGGGCCGCGACCATATAGCCCACGCCTTGCGCCATGCCCGACAGGTGCGCCGCCACATGTGCATCGGGCGAACGCAGCACGATGAAGGTCAACGCCAGTGCGAATGAGCCGCCTTGCGCAATGCCGAGCAGCACGGCCCAGACCCAGATGCCCGACAGCGGCGCCAGCAGGCAGCCCAGCATGGCCGCGACGATGAGCACGGCCAACACCACGGCCACTCCGACCTGATTGCGGAACTTGACTGCGATGGCCGGCACGACGAGGCAGGTGATCACCTGCGTGATGATCGACAGCGACAGAACGTAGCCTGCCGCCGCATCGCCAAGGCCACGCTCCCTCAGGATTGGCGCGAGCCAACTCATGACGATGTACGCGAGAGCCGATTGCAGTCCCATGAAGAAAGTGACCTGCCACGCCAGCTTGTCGCGCCACAGGCCACGCACGGTGTAGGCAGCTTCGCTGGCGACTGGAGCCAGCGACCATGCTTGCGGCGCCCACAGCAGGGTGACCACGCCGGCCGGCACGGCCCACAGCGCCAGGGCCCAGGTCCATCCACCGCCCATGGCATGTTCGAGCGGCACGGTAAAGCCGGCTGCGGCAGCGGCACCGCCACAGACCGCCATGGTGTAGAGCCCCATCATCAGCGCGGCCTGCTTTGCGAAGTCGCGCTTGACCAGGCCCGACAGCAGCACGTTCGACACCGCGATGCCAGCGGCCGCGATGGCCGATGCGACGAACAGCAGCCCGACACTGCCGCTGCCGCGCAGCAAGGTGCCGATGAAGATCAGCGCCATGCAACCGAGCAGCGTCCGCTCGGTGCCGAAGCGGCGGCCCAGCGATGGCGCCAACGGCGCGAAGACGCCGAGGCAGACCACGGGCAAGGTCGTCAGCAAGCTCGCTGCGGTGGACGACAAACCGGTGGCAGCGATGATCTCGGGCAGCACCACCGAGAGGCTCGCAAACACCGGGCGCAGGTTGAACGCGATCAGCACGACGCTGAGGCCGAGCAGCAAGCGACTGGAGCGGGTGATGGCAGGGGTGGGGGATGGTGCCGGTGCGTTGTCGCACTCGGCATCGATCAGCAGGTCGACGGAACTCATTGCTTCGATTAAAGCGCACGCGACGAAGTCTGTCCGGACAGCGGCCCAGGCACTGCAGCGGCTCAGCGTTTCGGTGCGGGTGAAATGACGCCGGCGCCGCGTACTTCAAGCTTGATCTCGTCTTGCACCTTGCCGGCCGCATCGACCAATTGAATGGCGTGCCGTCCCGGCCAAGGCAACCATTGCGCGCTGGCACCGCGCGCAAACGGCTTGCCGTCGATCTGCCAACGCAGGGCCGAGCCTTCGCCCGCTCCGCTCTCGAAGCGCACGCGCTGGCGGTTCGGCGGGATGTCCGGGTCGAGCGCGATGATGGTGCCGGTCGATGGTGACGTGATGCGTGCGGAGCCACCGTCGCGCCCCGACTTTCCGGGGGCCGAGTCGAGCGCGAATTCGGCCTGCTCGGTGCCTTGCAGAAACCACTCGTCGCGTGCCGCTTCGAGCAGCCCGCCGTCGTTGCCGTTGCCGCTCCCGAACGTCACATGCGTGCGAACGAGCCCGGTCGGTGGCGTCGGCGCACGGCTCGGTTCGTTGGCATGGAGGAAGCGCATCACCTCGGCCCACACCGGCGCCGCGCCGCTGGTGCCGCTCACGTCCCACATCGGCGCGCCGCTCGCGTTGCCGACCCATACGCCGACGGTGTAGCGCTGCGACCAGCCGAGTGCCCAGTTGTCGCGCATGTCTTTGCTGGTGCCGGTCTTCGCTGCTGTCCAGAAGCGCGTCGACAAAATGCTGTCGAGCCCGAAGGTCCGTGCCCGCGCGTTGGCGTCGGAAAGGATGTCCCCCACGATAAACGCCGCACCCGCATCGACCGCGCGCACGGCTTGCACCTCTTCTGTTTTGCTCCTTCCCCCGATAGGGGAGGGCAGGGATGGAGACAGCCCCGCAACGACTCGCGTCTCCCCGAACCGTCCCCCGTTCGCCAACGTCCGATACCCGTTGGTCAACGCCAGCAACGACACCTCCGCACTCCCCAACGCCAGGCTGTACCCGTAGTAGTCGCCGCTCTCCTTCAACGGCACGCCCGCGACACGCAGTTGCCGCGCGAAGGCTGCCGGCGACACCATGACAAGCGTGCGCACTGCCGGCACGTTGAGCGATGCAGCCAGCGCGGTGCGCACCGACACCGGCCCCTTGAATTGCCGGTCGTAGTTCTGCGGGATGTAGAGTCCGCCGGCCGTGGCGATCTGTGCCGATGAATCATCGAGCAGCGATGCGGCGGTGAGCCGCCGCTCGGCCAATGCTTCGGCATAGAGCAGCGGCTTCAAGGTCGAGCCCGGCTGCCGCTGCGCTGTCACGCCGTCGACCTCCGCTGCCCGGCTCAACACACCCGACGAGCCGACCCATGCGAGCACATCACCGTTCGCGTTATCGAGCACGACGAGTGCGCCGTCTTCGACATGGCGTCCGCGCAGTTCGCGCAAGTGGCGTTGTAGCGAGGCGAGAGCAAAGCGCTGCAACGGCGCCCGCAAGGTGGTGGTAATTTCGTCTTTCTCCCGCTCCCTCAACACTCTTCGCGCCAGATGCGGCGCAATCCCCTCGTTCGAATCGAACGCCCGCTTCTGCAACGCCGCACTAGCGAACATGTCCATCACTTCGCAATCCGACTTGCTTCGCTCCGGCTCCATCACGCGCAGTACTTCGCAAGCGCGTTGCGCCACGACGCCCGGCTTCGCGTTCGGAGCCCTCACCAACGCCGCGGCCACTGCCGCCTCGCGCGCATCGAGCCCGTGCGGCGCCTTGCCGAACAGCGTGCGCGAGAGCGCATCGATCCCGACGATCTCGCCGCGAAACGGCACGGTGTTGAGGTACGCCTCCAGCAGCTGGTCTTTGCGCCAACTGCGTTCCAGCTGCGCCGCAGCCACCGTTTGCCCGACCTTCTGAGAGAAGCTGCGCCCGCTGCTCGTGCGTCGCAGGTCGTCGTCGAGCAGGCCGGCCAATTGCATGGTGATCGTCGAGGCGCCGCGCGTTTTCGTGTTCCACAGATTGCCCCATGCGGCCGACGATGCCGCGCGCCAGTCGACACCGCTGTGTTCGTAGAAGCGCTTGTCTTCGCTCAGCACCATCGCGGTACGAAGGGCGGGCGATACGTCGTCGAGCGTGATCCATTGCCCGCGCCGCACGGTCGGATCGATGCGCACCCGTTGCAGTAGTTCGCCATGGCGATCGAGCACGGCGACGTCGGATGAGCGGAAGTCGCGCTTCACTGCATCGAACGTCGGGACCGCAGCGGCCGTTGTGACTGCCGCCAACATGCACAGCAGCGCAGCGAGCGGTCTGGCGATGGTGGCGCGCATGTGAATCCAGGCGGGTATTCGGTGGCTATTGCTTCGCCTGCAGCAGGACGCCCATCTTCTGGTGAATCAGGTTGATCGCCTTGAGTGGCCGCAACATCACCTTGAACTCGACGATCTTTCCCTCGTCGTTCCACTTGATCATGTCGACGCCGTTGACCGCGATGCCATCGATGTTCACCTCGAACTCCAGCACTGCATCGTTCGGCCCCACCACTTCGCGGACGTAGCGGAACGTTTCGTTGAAGAACACGTGAAAGGCGGCGGACAGGTACTGCGCCGTGACCGCTTTGCCGGCCTGCGGTGTGTGCACTACGGGCGAGTAGAAAACGACGTCGTCTGCCAGCAGATCCTTCAGCCCTTTGGTGTTGCGAGTCTTGACCAGCTCGTGCCAAGTGGTGAGCGTTGCATGTGTCATTTGGAGCCGATGTAGTGCGCGATCGCGATGATGAAAGGCAGGACCAACTCAGGGATGAGATAGCCCAACCAGACGGCTGTCGGCTTCGGCAAACCGACCTTGCTGATGGAGACCAGTCGACCCACGCCAGCCAGCAGCACACCGAGCGCGAGCAGGTATACCAGTGTGTCTTGCTGGCGAATGGTGATGCCGGCCCACAGGCTGATGACGCCAGTGGAGAAATAGACGCCCGCCATGAATCGGTGAACGTTGTCCAGCCGCGGTGACGTGTCGGGCTGGCCTAGAAACATTTGCAGCGTACCGCCGGACAGGGCGATCGCCGCGACGAGAAAGAGGCAGACCCGAACCACGAGTTGGCTGGCAAGTAGCGGGTCGCTGGCAGTCATGGGGCAGTCTTTCGAAGGGCCAGCCGTTTTAGTTCACCGGCTTGCCGAACGCAAGCGGGCAGCGCTGGACGCTACACCGCTTGCTTGCCTGTGTCGCCGCCCCTGCAGCGGCGCGAACTTAGTTCGTGCTCGACGCGGAGAGTGGACGCGCCAAAGCCATTTGGGCAGGCGTCAGCGTCTCAGTCGAGACGATCGTCAACGAGTCGTTCGATTGCGAGACCTTGCCGGTCTTGGGCACCAGCGTGCCGGTGACCGAATCCGGGAAGGTATACATCGCGCCGCTGACCGGATCGACGGCCAGCATGCCGATCAGTCCACCGAACAGGATGTTGCCGATGTACCAGCCACTCACTGCGCTGGTGAGCGTCACCTCTTGTGGCGCGAAGCCGTCCTTGGCCAGGGAGACCACGTAGGTTTCCGACTTGAAGTAGCCCGCGCCGCGGTTGAGCGTCACTGTGACGGGGGTCGTTCCGGTGTGGATCTTTTCGCCGGCACGGTTGGTCACTGAAACATTCGCTCCAGGCGGAACGCTGTTCAGCGTGATGCTCTGGGTCTTGCCATTGAAGATGCTCGCGCAGCCCGACAAGGCAAGCAGGGCCATAGCGGCCACCAAGGTCTTTTTCATTTATCACTCCCTTTTGTTGAAGGAGCGAGCCTAGTTCGCCCCTTCACCGTCACAAAGGAAGCGATGCCAGATTTGTCACGGTTCGGGGAGTTGAAACAGAAAGCCTTTCTGCTTTCTGCTGGCTCTCCGGTCCGGACCGGTGCCGGATGTAAACCTTTTACTTCGCTTGTTCCACCTTCACCCGCGCATTCGGCATTTCGCCGAACATCTCGGGCGCATACATCGCCTCGACGCGGCTTGGCGGCAGCGCGAAGTCGCCGACGTTGTTCAGGCGCACGGTGTACTCCATCTTGACCACGCCCTTCGGCATGTACTCGTAGTAGCTGCGGAAGGCTTCGAAGCTGCGTTCTTCAAAAGCCGCCCAACCCGCGCCGTTCTTCTTTTCGCCTTGCGTGGCGATCTGCGAATCGCGGCCGAGGCCACCGCCGAGGATGGTCGCGCCACCGGGAATCGGGTCGCTGATGACGACCCAGGTCATGTCGGCACTGGCGTTCACTTCTAGGGCGATGCGCAGGATGTCGCCGCGGGTGTAGACCCCTGGCGTGGCCTGCTCGACCGGCGTGATGGTCTTCTTGATCTGGTAGCCGGCCGCGAACGGCGCCTTGAGTTGGACCGCGGCGATCGACTGCAGCGTGAGCCACGGCTTGCCGGTGCCTTGCTGCGTCACCAGAAGCGTGTCGTGCGAAGCAGGCGTGACTGCCTCTGCGGCTGCGCCGGCGACTGCTGGTGTCGCTGCCGGCCACGGCAGGAACATGCTGTTGTTGCGCAGGTTGCCAGGCGAGGCGGGCGCGCCGAAGAACGTCCTTTGGTTCGGTACGCCGGCCGCATCGCTCGCCTTCACACGCTCGACCTTGCTCCAGTCGACCTGCGCCTTGATGGTGCCGAGCGTCGCCGCGGTGATGCCGGTCACCGGCGCGCTCTCGAAGGCCTTGGAGAATTTCTCCAGCGCGAGGCCGCCCCACAGATTGGCGGTGGTCGTGTGCCAGGCACCGTTCTGCTGGCGGCCGATGAAGCCGTTGGCCAGCTTGCCGATGTCGTCTTTCCATGCCGGGTCGTCCATCACGCTCAAAAGCAGGCGCGCGGTGTTGACATCGCCATTGGTCATGAGCCACCACCAGTAGTCGTCCTGCTCGGTGCTGAAGATGAGCTTGGTGCCCTGGTAGCTCAGGCGCGCCTTCAGCACGTTGTTCGCTTCGGCCAGGCGCTGCTGCCGCTGCGGCACATCGGCCACGCGCTTCAGGATGCTCATCCAGTCGATGACCGCGCTGGTCGGCCACTGGTTGGGCGCGATGGTGATGCTGGTCGTCATGCGGCCCTGCGCCTTGCCGTAGCGCGACAGCGCCTCGAGCGCCGCGAGCTTACGCACATCCAGGTCTTTGCGCGGGCTCCAGAACTCGCGCTGGATCTTGCCTTCGACGAAGGCGATCAAGCCGGCAAGCATCGGCGCTGCGACGTCGTCGGGCAAGGCGAAGGCAGGGTTGAGCGCAGCTGCTTCCTGCGTCGCCGCCAGCAGGTACGAGGTCAGGATGTCGCTGCCGCGATTCGCCTCGCCGTCGCGTGGCGGAAAGTAGTTGGCGAGGCCGTCGCTGTCGAGGTAGCTCGGGATCTGCGCGACCACGCCTTGCCACAGCTTGCCGTCGCGCAGTCCGACCGATTTACTGGTCTTCTGCTCGAGACAAATGAAGGGGTAGTTGGCGAAATAGTCGCGCACGCCGGGCAGGCCTTCGGCCAGCTTGGGTTGCAACGACATCTTCAACCCGCCGCGGCCGGGCAAGGCGTCGGCAGGCATCGCGACGTCGAGCGTGAAGGGCCCATCGAGCTGGACCAGCGTCGCTTGCTGCACCGTCAACGGCACCGCTGGAATGATGCGTTGCCGCACCTTCAATGCATCGCGTGCGGCGCTGTTTCCGGTACTGCCGGTACTGCCGGCGGTGATGTCCCTGGCCTCGATCTCCCACAGGATCGCCTCGGCCCGCGTTTGCGCGAGTTGCGCCGGCGCGGTCACCATCCACGCGACTTCACGCGATTCGCCGGCGGGGATGTCGACCGTTTGCGGCGCCAGCGTGAGCAACGTCGCACGCGGTGCCGCCTCGACCTTCATCGGCTTCTGCGTGGTGTTGCGCAGGGTGAACTGCGCGCGGAACTGATCGTCTTCGCGCACCAGCGGCGGCAGGCCACTGATGATCTGCAGGTCTTGCGTGGCCTGGACCGTGGTCTGGCCCGTGCCGAAAAGTCCGGTGCCTGCATCGGCCACCGCGACGATGCGGAAGGTCGTCAGCGCATCGTTGAGCGGCACCGTCACCACGGCCTGGCCGTTGGCATCCAGCACCACGCGCGGGTTCCACAAAAGCAGCGTGTCGAGCAGCTCGCGCGCTGCGCCCTTGCCGCCACCGCCGCCGGCCGGCACGGCCTTGCGCCCGTAGTGCCGGCGCCCGACGATTTCCATTTGCGCCGTCGAGGTGCTCACGCCCCAGCTGCGCCGTTGCAGCATCGCTTCGAGCAGGTTCCAGCTGTCGTTGGGCATCAGTTCGAGGAGCGCCTGGTCGACCGCGGCCAGGGCCACTTCGGCGCCTGCGGCCGGTTTGCCATCGGGCAGCTTGCCTGTGATGGTCACTTGCGCCTTGCCACGCACGGGGTAGCTCGGCTTGTCGCTCGTCACCTTCACGTCGATCTGGTGCGCACGCGTGCCGACACGAATCTCGGCCAGGCCCAGTCGATAGGCCGGCTTGCTCAGGTCGACCATCGCCGTCGGCGCGACGTACTCCTTGCCCTCGTACCAAAAAGCGGTCCACCACTCGCGCGGCGCCTTGAAGCCCCAGGTGAAGAAGCTGTACCACGGCACTTCACGCAGGCGGCCGCGTAACGCGAGCACGCTCACATAGGCGTTCGGTCCCCACTCGGACTTGACTGTGAGGCTCACTGTCGGGTCTTGCCCGTTAAGTTGAACCACGTGCGTTTCGATGATGCCCTCCCGCTCTACCGAGACCAGCGCGGTCGCAAAGCGGAATGGCATGCGCACCTGGAACTTGGCGACCTCGCCCGGCTGGTAGCTCTTCTTTTCGGGCAGCACGTCGATGCGGTCGTTGTCTTCGCCGCCAAACCAGATTTCTCCCTGCTTGGTCACGTACACCGAGTTGGCGGCGACGCTGGCGTTGCCATCCTTGTCCTTTGCGCTGACGATGAGTTCGACACGTCCCGGCTCGGTCAGCGATGCATCGCACAGCAGCAGGCCACGGCTGTCGCTCTTGCCGCTGCACACGGTGCCAAGATCCTTGGTTTCGGTCTTGTTGTCGTAGGTATAGAAGCCGCCGACCATGCGCTTCCGACTGCTGGTCGTGATGCGCGCGACGGCCTTGACGTCGAGCGCGACGTCGGCTTGCGGTTTGCCGCTCAGGTCGAGTGCGAGTGCCTGGAACTTGAGCTTCTGGCCGACCGAGATCCAGCTCTCGGTCTTGACGCCGGCAATCACTGCGGCGGGCCACAGGGTCTGCGTGCTGCGGATGGTTTGCACCTCGCCGTTCGGGTCGGCGTAAGTGGCCTCGAGCAGCAGTTCGCGCGGTGCGATGTTCTTAGGAACTTTGTCGACCGTCACCTTGCCGGCACCGTTCTTGTCGAGCGTCACCGGCAGCTTGTCCGCGATGACGCGCGCGTCTTGCGATGCGTCGGCTTCTTCATCGGCACCGGCGGCCGAAGCGTCCTGTTTTTGCGGCGGCGTGAAGGTAAAGCTGTCGTAGTCGCCGAAGCTTAGGTTCTTGCCACGCACCAGCGCCGACACGCGCACCGGCAGGTTGGCCGCGCCGCCGCCCGCCACGTAGTTGATCTGCACGTCGGTCGGCACCGTGGTCGCGTTGACCAGCGGCTTCTTGTCGGTCGGCGTGACCCGGCCTTCGAGCACCGGCAGGCGGAACTCTTCGACGCGGAACGAGCCGGTCGATAGGGCGCGGCTGTCGTCGTCGCTCTCGCCGCCGGACTTTCCGACTTTTGCTTTTCCACCCGAAAGCGCCACTGTGTACAGCCCGAGCTTGGCCGCTGGCGGAATGGCGAAGGTGTTCTCTGCACTGCGTCCGCCCGTCGCGGTCTTGCGCCAGGTGATCGGCTGGTCGTAGTCCTGCCCGCTGCCGACGTGGGTGATGACCAGCGTGTCGGGCAGGTCGTCCGTTACGCCGAAGCCGGCGCTGGTCTGCGTGCGCATCAGGTGCTTCATCGACACCGTCTCGCCGGCGCGCAACAGCGTGCGGTCGAAAAGGGTGTGGGCCACGCGATCGGGCTCGGCCTGCAGGCTGGTCGGTACGTTGAAGCGATAGGGCTCGATGCCGCGCTGCCAGTCGGTCCAGGTGAAGGCGAGATCGTCGCCGGCGCGTGCGCTGACAAAATAGGCGCCGGTGCCGTAGTCGTTGCCGTCGCTGTTGCCGTCAATGCTCCCGGCGCCGTTGCACTTCGGCGCGTCCGGCGAGATGCCCTTCAGCGTGACGACACCGCTCGCATCGGTGGTGCCGGTCGCGACTTCCTTGCCGCGGCAATCGGACACGCGCACCTTCGCGTTGGCGACGACTTGGCCCTTGTCGAGCGTTGTCACCCAGGCCAGCGCGTTCTCGCGGCCGAGCTTGAAGTGCACCGCCAGATTGGTGGCCAGCGCGGTGGTGCGCACGTACATCGTGCGGCCCGCGCCATAGCGCTCGTCGAGCAGCGAATCACCCAGCTTTTGAGAGGCGATCTCCAGCACGTGGAAGCCCGGCGTGAGCGGGATGCCGATCACTTCGAAAGGACGAGGATCACCGCCTTCGGTCTTCGGCATGTCGAGCGTCTTCACGCCGACTTGTCCGCTGAGCAGCGACAGCATGCGCGTCTGCACGTTGTCTTTTTCGTCCTTGTCGATCACCTTGGGCAGCGCACCCTTTGTGTCGGCACGCGCCAGCTTGCGGTCGACCGTGTAGCTGTTGTCGTAGAACCTGACCTTGCGATACCAGGCGATGATCTCGGCATCGGTCTGCGGGTTCATGTCGCTGACCTTGCCAGGCGTCAAAGCGTTGACCCGCAGGGCGGGCTCGACACGTCGCACCGTCACCGGCATCAGCGCCACACCGCCGGGTTCGGCAAAGCGCTCGATCACGCCGAAGGGCGAGGCGGCGAACTTGGCGAGTGGCGGCATCAGACCAGTGGCCGTTTTCATCGGGAAGCTGCCCGGCGCTGCGAGCGCGCGGCCCGATGCATCGACGAACTTCGCGGGCAGCGCGATGGTGAAGGGCGTGCTCTCGGCAAAAGGCGGCGCAAAGGCGACGGACTCGACCACCGTATCGTCGTCGGCGTTGTCCTCGTCGGCCTTCGGCATGAGGGTCTTGTCGCGGCCCTTCATCGTGATCTGCATTGCCAGCTTGCGCGCCACCGGCGCGTTGAAGCGCAATTCCATCGGGCGCAACGGCAGGCAGGCCGCCTGCGCGTTCTCGCGCTCGCAGGTGAACGACACCGCGAACGGTTCGCGCACTTCGAAGGCGAATCGCTTTTCGATCGTGTTGGCAATGCCCGACGGCGTCGCCACGCCTTTGCCGTAGACGATCTGCACGCGGCTTGCCGGCGTCAACGTGCGGTTGCATTGCATCGTGACGAAGCGCAGCGGCTCCTTCTCGGCGGCCTTGTCCTGCCCGAACGACTTGAGCAGGCCGGTACGGTCTGCCCCTTCGATCAGGCGCACCGGCACGCGTTCACCGACGCCATCGACTGCGCACCAGACGTTCTGGCGGACGCTGGCCAGCGTGGCCGGGCCGCTGAGTTCGAGCGCGAAGAGTTGTTGCTCGTCGATCTTTCCGTAGCTCGGCTGCACGTTGCGCACGAACGGGCCCCCGCTGTTGAACTGGTAGCGCTCCGGGCCGGTCAGGTCGGCCCCGGTACCCGACTTGAAATCGGCGATGCGCGTGACCGTGCAGCGCACGCCGGGCGGCAGATCGTTCTCGAAGTCGTAGACCCATTGCTTCTCGCCGGTCCAGCGACCGGTGCCCTTGCCTGCGGCGGCGTCGGTGCAACTCACCACGAGCGGCGCGGGTGCTTTGGGGTCGCCGAACTTGACTGCGGGCTGATCGAACTTGGCGACGATCTGGCGCACACGCGCCACTTCGCCTTGGGGCGTGAGACTGCTGATCTGCAGCGCGTGGGCGGGTAACGCCATCATGGCCAGCGAGACGCCTGTGCCCAGCGCCCATTTGGAAAGCAATCGGTTCATCGGGTTCCTCCCTCTTTGTGGGCCGCAGCGTAGCCGATTCATACAATCGACGCGACCAATGAAACGCCTCTGGGAAATCGATGCACTGCGCGGGCTGATGCTCGTGCTGATGACCGTCACCCACTTGCCGACACGGCTCACCGACCCGCTCGGCCAGCCTTTCGGTTTTGTCTCTGCGGCGGAGGGTTTCGTGCTGTTGTCGGCCTTTGTGTCGGGGCTGGTGTACAGCCGCATCGGTTACAGCCAGGGCGTGGATCCGATGCGGCGTGCCTTCTGGAAGCGCGCGCTCAAGGTTTATCTGAGCCAAGCCGCAACGCTGCTGTTTCTGTTCTTCGTGATCACCGCGGTGAGCCTGCGCATCGACCAGGCGGCGGTGAAGAACCTGGTGTCGTACTACCTCGCGCAGCCGCATCGAGGCTTCATCTACAGCCTGCTGCTGATCTACGAACCGGCGCTGCTCGACATCTTGCCGATGTACATCTTTTTCATGCTGTTGAGCCCGTGGGTCATGGCCTTCGGCCTGCGCCACGGCTGGCTCGGCGTGATGGCGATGAGCACGGCGCTCTGGGTGCTTGCGCAGTTAGGGCTGAGCGAATGGATCTATGCCTTCACCGTGCACTGGACGGGCTTGCCGGTGCCGTTCCAGGAAATGGGCGCGTTCAACACCTTCGGCTGGCAGTTCCTGTGGTTTACCGGGCTGTGGCTGGGCGCCAGCCGCAACGCGCCCGATGCCAGGCCGTTACGCTTTCCGTCATGGCTGGTGTCGCTCGCGGCGGTGGTCGCGCTGTACGGCCTGGTGTGGCGGCACTTCGGCGCGCACGGGCAGGCGCCTTTTGGCGGCGATGTCGAACTCAACCTGCTGTTCGACAAGTGGCAGCTCGGCCCGCTGCGCCTGCTCGACCTGGCTGCGCTGGGCATCCTCGCGGTGCGCTTCGGGCCCGCCATCATCGAACGCCTGCCGCGCTTTCGATGGCTCGAGGCGATGGGCTCCGCGTCGTTGCCGGTTTTTTGCGCGCACCTGGTCGCGGTGCTCACGGTGCTGGCTTTCTACGGTGACAGCCAGACCGCCCGGCCCTGGTGGGGCGACGCCTTGTTGTTGCTCGCGGTGTTCGGCTGGCTCTACGCGGTGGCGTGGGCGGTGTTGCGCTGGGACCGGCGCAAGTCAGCCGTCAACGCGGCGGCGCGGCTGCCGTCGGCGATGTCACGATTGCAGAATCCGGCGGCACCAGATGCGAAGCGATGAGCGACTGCCACAGCGCATAGCCGGTCGCGTTCATGTGCAGCTGGTCGCCGCGAAAGAGCTCGGTTCGCGGGCGTCCATCGGCACCCAGCATGGGAGTGAACACGTCGACGTAATCGCTGTTGCCCAACGTGCGCAGATACGCTGAGACGATGTTGTTGGTCTCGCGGACCTGCGGCAAGACCTTCTCGCGCGACGGGCTCGGCTTGACCGAAATGAAGGTGATGCGCGCATCCGGGGCGTCGGCCCGCACCGCATTGGCAAAACGCGCAAAGCTGTGCAGCACTTGCAGCGGCGTTTGGCCTTCGACGAGGTCGTTGTCGCCAGCATAGACCACCACCTGCCTCGGTTTGTATTGGCCGACGAGCTGATGCTCGAGCACGCTGTGCTCGGCCAGTGTCGAGCCGCCCACGCCGCGCTGGATCACATTGGGAACCTGCGAAAAGTCTTGCGCCAGATGCGGCCACAGGCGGATGGTCGAGCTGCCGACGAACACCACACCCTCGAGCGGCGGCGGTTGTGCGTGGTCGGCGGCTGCGATAGCGTCCAGCTCCTGACGCCACCGTGCGTGCGCGGCCAAGGATTGCGTGGCCGTGGCTTGCTCGGCGGCAGTAACCGCCGCATCTGCTGCGGCTGCGTCCGCGATGGACTTGGTGACGGGCTGCGCGTAGAGATTCGTCGCGCCCAGCAGGAATGCGCACGAGAACGACAGGGCAAGCTGCAGCTTCAGTCGCTGCCCGTGCGCGATCAAGCGCATCGCATCACAGCATTTTCTCGATCAGCGCACCCTTGAACAGCACCGGGCCGGTCGGTCCGCTGCCGGGTGGCACGCCGCCTCGCGGCTCCAGGGTGATCGCCAGTGTCGGCACGGCCTGCATCTCCGATGCCGAGGCCGCGAGCTTCAGGGCCGGCTGGTCGCCCAGCACGCCGAGTGACCGCGGCGCGGCGCCCGGTGGCAAGGCCCAGAGTTGCAGCGAGTGGTCGGCGGCTGTTTGGTAGCTGCCCACGCGCTGCAGCACCAGCTGACGGCTCTTTGGATCGAAGGTGACGAGCATCGACGCGGCGGACTTGTCGTCTTGCAGCACGGCCACGTACTGCACGGCCGGCGCATTGCGCAGCTCATCGCGCAGGTTGATGCCGACGACCACCGCCAGCACCGTGGCCAAAGCGCCAGCGGCCGCGGCACTGCGCCACAACGCCAGGCTGCGCAGCCAGCCGACCGGACCGACAGCCGCCGGGATGGCTGCAGCCGCAGATCGCTGCCGTTGCATGGCGTGATCGCTTTGTTCGGCCTCGATCATGTTGCGAATGCGTGTCCACACAGCGGGGTCGGGCGTGACCGATGCCTGCAACTCGGTCATGCTGGACAGGCGGCTCTGCCAGACCAGCGCCGCGGCGCGCACTGGTGCCTGCTCCCGCGCAATCGATTCGAAACGGCGCCGGGCGCCGCCACGCAGCGTGCCGAGCGCGTGGCTTGCAGCCAGCAGCTCGAGCAATTCAGGATGCGAAGAAAGGTTCATGGATAAGTCCCTGTGCGTCTCATGTTTTGCTTCAGGCGAAGCGGCCCATACAGACGCGCAGCTTCTCGAGGCCGCGGCGAATCCAGGTTTTGACGGTGCCGAGCGGCAGCTTGAGCTGCTCGGCCAGTTCACTGTGGCTCAAGTCGCGCAGGTAAGCCAGGCTCACCACCTCGCGTTGCCGGCCTTCGAGTTGGCTCAGGCACTGATGCAAGGCCCACGCCTGCTCGCTCGCATCGGCTATCGCGGAAGGGTCCGGCGCATCCGACTGCATCGTGCCCTCCATGATCTCGTCGAACTCCTGCGTGAGATGGGCGCGATCGGCGGTGCGCTTGCGCAGCAGGTCGAGCGCCCGGCTGCGCACGATCAGCCCCATCCACGCCATCGGCGGGCTCAGCGTGGCACGGTAGTCGCCCGCAACGCGCCAGATGGTCATGAAAGCCTCCTGCACCACGTCTTCGGCCCACTCGCGCTGGCGCACGACGCGCAGTGCGAGCCCGAAGAGTTTGGGCGCGGTGCGGTCATACAGAAGGCGCAATGCCGTCTCGTCGCGCTGGCCGACACGGTCGATCAACGCCATCAGTTCGGCGTCGGGGCTGAGTGCTGTCATTGGCGAATTGTCGAACATGGGGCGTCATGTAGAAGGTACGAGCGGGCTTGCGTGTCGGATTCAGCGTGCCACATGTTGCACCGAGGCGTGCAAACGCGACGCTTTGAAGGTGATCAGCCCAGGCGTGCGCGGTGCCTTGCGATTTGCGCCCGCACCTGCACCGGGGCCGTGCCGCCGAGCGTGTTGCGTGCGTTGAGCGAGCCGCGCAGGCTCAGCACGTCGTACACATCTTTTTCGATGTTCGGGTTGAACTGCTGCAGCACCGTGAGTGGCAACTCCGACAAGTCGACCTTGTGCGATATGGCCGCCTTGACCGCGTGCGCTACGGTTTCGTGCGCATCGCGAAACGGCAGGCCCTTCTTCACCAGATAGTCGGCGAGGTCGGTCGCGGTGGCGTAGCCGCGCAGCGCAGCGGCTTCCATCGCCTCCGGTTTGACGGTGATGCCGCCGATCATTTCGGCAAAGATGCGCAGCGTGTCTTTCAAGGTGTCGACCGTGTCGAACAGCGGTTCCTTGTCTTCCTGGTTGTCCTTGTTGTAGGCCAGCGGCTGGCCCTTCATCAGGGTGATGAGCGCCATCAGATGGCCGACCACGCGGCCGGTCTTGCCGCGCGCCAGTTCGGGAACATCCGGGTTTTTCTTCTGCGGCATGATCGACGAGCCGGTCGTGAAACGGTCGGCGATCTGGATGAACGCGAAGTTCTGGCTCATCCACAACACCAGCTCTTCGCTCATGCGGCTGATGTGCACCATGCACAGGCTGGCCGCAGCGGTGAACTCGATCGCAAAGTCGCGGTCGCTCACTGCGTCGAGGCTGTTCTGGCAGACGTTGGCATGGCCGTGCTCGTCGACCATACCGAGCGTCTTAGCGACCATCTCGCGATCGAGCGGGTAGCTGGTACCGGCCAGTGCGGCGGCGCCCAGCGGCAGCCAGTTGACGCGCTTTCGCACGTCGAGCATGCGGGCCGCATCGCGGGCGAACATCTCGACATAGGCCAGCATGTGGTGGCCGAAGCTCACCGGCTGGGCCACCTGCAAATGGGTGAAGCCAGGCAGGATGACCTCGACATTCTTGTCGGCAATGTCGACCAGCGCCTTCTGAAATTCGATCAGCAGGGCGGAGATCAGGTCGATCTCGCCACGCAGCCACAGGCGCACGTCGGTCGCGACCTGGTCGTTGCGGCTGCGGCCGGTGTGAAGGCGCTTGCCCGCATCTCCGACCAGCTGTGTCAAGCGTGCCTCGATGTTCAGGTGCACATCTTCGAGGTCCAGCTTCCATTCGAAAGCGCCGGATTCGATCTCGGCACGAATCTGTGTCATCCCGCTTTGAATCGCGGCGTGGTCCTGCGCGCCGATGACCTTTTGTGCGGCGAGCATTGCAGCATGCGCCAGCGACCCCTCTATGTCAGCCTCCCACATCCTTTTGTCGAAGAACACGCTGGAGGTGTAGCGCTTCACCAGATCGCTCATGGGTTCGGAGAAGAGAGCCGACCAGGCTTCGGATTTCTTGTCGAGTTGGTTTTGGGTCATACGGGCCTGTCGAGGGGCGTGCCGGGAGGCAATAATGGGTTAGTCACCCACCGTTTCTGCGATGCGCAACCCGTCGATTTTATCGGGCACCTCTCCCAAAACCGCAGCGGCAACGCTCATGAAGACGCGTGCGTCCGCAATGGCCTCTGCAGCGCGGTCGGCGGGAAGAGCGCCGAACGGTGGCGCTGCGCTGTTCGACGCCTGCCAGATCGGGGTGGTGCTGCGGGCCGTGCTTTTCGTCGAAGCGGTGGTGGCGATTGCCACGCTCTTCGTTGCACCGACTCCGGCCGACTGGCTCACCTTGGCGGCTACGGTCACGGGGGGCGCGTTGCCGGCCACGTTGCTGTGGCTGGTGTTGGCCTGTGCCTTGAAGAAGGTGCTCGGACGCCTGCCACGGCCCGCGCAGTACGCTGTCGGCAGCTTGCTTGGTTCGCTGTCGGCGCTCTATGGCTGCGGCCTGCTGCGCCTGACCGGCGTGCTGGCGTCGGCGCCGTGGATCGCCAGCGTGCTGGCCGGTGGGCTGTTCGCTGCGGTGGTGATGGTGACGCTGGTTCTGCGCGCCCGTGGTCGCACGCCGGCCGCCACCACGGCACGACTCGAAGAACTCCAAGCGCGCATTCGACCGCACTTCCTGTTCAACACGCTGAACAGTGCGATCGCCCTCGTACGCGACGAGCCGGCCAAAGCCGAAGCGATGCTGGAAGACCTGAGCGAGCTGTTTCGGCAAGCCTTGGCCGAGCCACGGGAGTCGGTCACGCTGGCCGACGAGATCGCGCTGGCCGAGCGCTATCTGGCGATCGAGCAGGTGCGCTTCGGCAATCGCTTGCGCATTCGCTGGGATCTGGATGCGGCAGCGAGTGGCGCGCGCCTGCCGCCCCTGCTGCTGCAGCCGCTGGTGGAGAACGCGGTCAAGCACGGCGTCGAGCCCAGTCCGGACGGCGCCAAGCTGCGAATTCGCACGGAACGGCGCGGCAGCATGGTGGTGATCGAGGTCATCAACAGCCTGCCGCCGTTGCGTTGGGCCGACCAGCCCCTGCCGCGCGGCCACGGCATTGCGCTGGACAACGTGCGCGACCGGTTGCGCCTGCTGCACGACATGCAGGCGCAGTTCAGCGCCGGGCTCGATCAGCAGAATTACCGCGTGCGCATCGCCATTCCGGCGGAAGCCGACTGACTTTCATGAACGGACGCCACTCCAAGAGCGCCGCAAGCGAGACGAACCGATGAACTTGAAGACTCTCATCGTCGACGATGAAGCGCTCGCACGATCGCGTCTGCGCACCTTGCTCGGCGAGTGCACTGAGCCGGGCGCCGAAGTGGTTGCGGAAGCGGCACAGGGCGCGGAAGCCCTGCAGCATCTGGCCAACACGCCCCTCGACCTGGTGCTGCTCGACATCCACATGCCGGGCATCGACGGACTCGAAGTCGCGCGCAGCCTGAAGGCGCGCAGCGACGCGCCAGCCGTGGTGTTCGTGACCGCGCACGCTGCGCATGCGGTAACCGCCTTCGAGCTCGATGCCGTCGACTACCTCACCAAGCCGGTGCGCGTCGAGCGCCTCCAGCAAGCGCTGCAAAAAGTCGAGCGCTACCTGAAAGACCGCCGCGGACAACAGCCCGAGGCGCCGCAAGAAACGTTGTTGATCCAGGACCGCGGCCGTGCCGAACGCGTGCCGCTGTCGGAGGTGCTGTACCTCAAGTCGGAGTACAAATACCTGACGGTGCGCACCGCCACACGCAGCCATATCCTGGACGGTTCGCTGGTCGAGTTCGAAGAGCGCTACGCCGACCGCTTCGTGCGCGTGCACCGCAACGCGCTGGTGTCGCGTGCGGCCATTCGCGCACTCGAGAAGTACGACGACGGTGAAGACATCGACGGCTGGGCCTTGCGCCTCGAAGGCATTCCAGAGCCGGTCGTCGTGTCTCGACGGCAACTCAGTGCCGTGCGCGAGGCGATGAAGGAAGCACCGTGACACCGCACGCCGCAGACGAGTCTCCGGTCGAACTGCCGGCAGTCATCGAGGCGGCGCTGGAACCGCTGATGGGGCCACCGCCTGAGGCACCGAGTTCTACTGAGGGAGCGAAGAAAAACGGTGAGCGCGTGCTGCTTCACATGCCGGTCGATGTGCGCAGTGCCTCGCTCGTGGTCCTGGCCGTGCTGGCCACGGTTTTTGCGTTGCAATGGGCTTCCGCGGTGTTCATTCCGCTGATGGTGAGCCTGCTGCTCACCTACGCTCTGGCGCCGCTCGTCACGCGACTCGAGCGGATAAAAATTTCTCGCTGGTTCGGTGCAGCCGCAATTCTGTTGATATTGGGCGGTGCGATCGCATGGACCACCTATTCCCTCGCCGGTAGCGCGTTACAGCTTGTCGACTCGCTTCCCCTTGCGGCGCAAAAGCTGCGGGCGCAAGTGCGTCAGGGCGCAGCCGCGCGCACCGGCACGCCACTCGACAGCGTGCAGCAGGCGGCTTCGCAACTGGAGCGGGCAGCCGAAGAAAATTCGGCCAAGGTCGCAAGCCGAACCGGCGCCACGCGCGTGGTCGTCGAGCGCCCGGCGTTCAATGTGCGGGACTACATGTGGACCGGGACCGTCGGGCTGCTATCGGCAACCGGGCAGCTCACCTTGGTGGTGTTTCTCACGTTCTTTGCGCTCGGGTCGGGCAATACATTCCGGCGCAAGCTGGTGAAGATCACCGGACCGAGCCTGGAGAAAAAGAAGATCACCGTGCACGTGCTGGACGACATGTCCAAGCAGATCGAGCGCTACCTGCTCGTCCAGATTTTCACCAGCGCATTGGTCGGCCTGGCGACCGGCTTGTCGTTCTGGGCGCTGGGGCTTGGCAATGCCGCGGTGTGGGGCATCCTGGCCGCTGTGACCAATCTCATCCCCTACATCGGCTCGGTGATCGTCATGGGCGCAGCGGGGCTGGTCGCCTTTTTGCAGTTCAACAGCATCCAGATGGCGCTCGTGATCGGCGGTGTCTCGCTGGTGATCCACACCCTCGTCGGCAATCTGCTGCTGCCGTTTTTGACCAGCCGCACCAGTCGCATGAACCCGCTCGCCGTCTTCGTCGGTGTGATCTTCTGGGGCTGGCTGTGGGGCGTGTGGGGCCTGTTGCTCGGCATCCCGATCATGATGGTCTTCAAGGCCGTCTGCGACCGCGTCGAAGACCTCCAGCCTATCGGTGAACTGCTGGGCGATTGACGTCGCTGGCGCGGTCGACGATGAAGCTCAGTGCGTGCCGGTAACTCGGCGTGTTGTTCTGGCCTGGCGCCGACGGTGCGGGCAGCGTAGTTTGCGATGCCGCCTTCACCGGCAATGTCACCCTGACCGTGCTGCGGTCGCCATCGAGCCCTTCGGTTTCGATGCGGAGGCCGACGATGCCATCGCCGCCTTTCAGTTGCGCCAGTGCGGCCCCGAGCGGCACTGCGCAGCTGTAGTGGCCGGGAGTCTTGCTGCCGCAGGCCGTGCGACCGGGCACATCTTTTGGCTCGCTTTGCGCTGAAGTCGAATACATGAAGACATTCACGTAACTCAACACGTCGGTCGCGACGAACATCAGCGACGCCTCCCTGGGGTCAGCGGCGCCAGCTGTCGGCTCCAGCTTTCTGGGAGAGACATCGAACACCACGAAAGGCGCATCGTTGGATGCATATTCGACCTTGGCGGGATAGGTTCCGAGGGCAGCAGCAAAGGCATTCGGATCGGCTGCGGGAGGCTTCGCAAAGCCTTTTTCAGCGGCATGCGTTCGTGGCGCTTTGCCCTGCGGTTTTACGCGTGCCGTCTCAGCCGCCGTAACGCTGAGTGGAAGAACAGTCGCCAGTGCCAACGCCGTGATCGTGCGCAACATGGAAGTCTCCGAAAGCTTTGCCGGAGTGTCCGCCTGCGGCGGCTTTCTGTCTCGACCGAAGGGTCAGGCTTAACCCTGTTGACGCGGTAACTTCGAGGGGCTGACTGCTGGGATGGCCTTCGTGCCGCTGATCTCAAGCCGGTGCCTGATGGCGATCGGCGCGTGAAGGATGTCATCAAGGACTGGGGCCTGAAGTGGCCTGAAAACGATTGAGCTTTGCAGCGCTGACGACGCCCCGCGGGGCCGGCCGGGCGGCCCCGCAGCAGAACCTGTCCGGTGAATGAGAGATGGTGCGCAACTCGGGCGGCATTGGCAGGCAGCGCACGTGACGCCATGGCGCAGATACTTGATCTAGAACAGGGTGTTCCCAGCACAACCTCGACCTTGCGGATGCCGCCGGGATTGAAAGCACGAAGGCGGTGGAACCTTGAGTAAGCGAGTTCCCGCTTCGGCATCGGTATGCGTAAACGCCTTAGCTTCCAAAGGACCTGTGGACAACGATGCCAGCGCACCATAAATTAGGATGATCAGATGGGGCCGGACATGCAATCAATTGAGCGTTGGGCAGCGCAAGTCTGGCCAGCACACGCAAAACTCATCCTTCGATTTGCGCTTGCTACGTTGTTTTCCTTGGCGCTTGTCTGGAAGATCGTGTCGCCGATTCCGACCATTGTGGATGGTCATTTCTACGACAGGGTCTTGGCCAGCTTCCCGGTACTCCCGCAATCCGCGGTTCAAATCATTTCAATTGATGAAGAGAGTATTAAAAAAATCGGGCCGTGGCCTTGGCCTGAAGCGGTGCACACCCAATTTCTGGAGCAGCTCGCTCAGCAGGCACCTGAGGGTGTAGTTCTCAATTTCCGTCTCGGCCTTCCCGCACAGACGGCGGACGACGATGCAGCGATGGAGCTTGCGCTGCGCAGATTGCGGGTCTTTTTCTTGGTGCAGGCCGCTCCCTCGCCCGCCGTACTGAAGCAAGACGCAGCTTTTCTCGAACGACGCAAGCGTTTCGCGTCCGCGGTCGCAGGTGTAGGCCATTCAACCCTCGCGCCCGACGGTGCGATTGAATCTTTGCGGTTCATCGACCTCTTCGCGCGGGGAGATGAAGGGACAAGTCCGTATGTGGGTGCGTTGATCAATCCGGTTCCGGCAGTGCAGAAGGCTGTTGCCAGAGGAACCAACTTGCACCTGGGAATTCCCTTTCACGGAGAACTAGCCCATCCGTCCATCTCTTACTCCGATGTGCTTGAAGGCAAGCTTCTCCCCGATCAACTCAAGGGCCGCACGATCGTGGTCGGGCCGTCGCGCAATGTCGCGCTGGGCACGCTAGCCGTACTTTGGTACGTCGCTACCGGCACCGGCACCGGCATAGGCACAGGCATAGGCACGGGCACGGGCACGACATTGGTCTCCTCAACGGAAGTCCACGCGAGCGCCATCGACGCGCTGCAGCAAGGCCGCTACATCCTGGG
>NZ_JASJXG010000055.1:0-28323 GCF_035018765.1 Variovorax sp. RTB1 | reverse complement strand
GGGTGGGCTAGATAGTTCGTCCTGCGGTGGAGGTGTCAGGATTTTTGTGTTCGAGGCGGGTTGGATTGATTCGCTCTCGGGTAATTCTCTAATGCCTTCAGGCCCCTGTCAGGCCGCTGGAGGCACCCCGGCCCTGCTGGCCACGTGAGACTGCGTCCTTCCAGCTGGCGTAGTCCAGCGAGTTGCAGGTCAGGTGCACGATGCATGGTTGCACGCGCGGTCTGATCCCTGTCGTCAAACTATGCCTCGAACTCAAATTCAGGACGAGCTCCAAAGCGCAAAAGCGTGAGCCGCTCCACAATCGATTCCCTTTCCACAAAGCGCCACCATGATGAAACTCTACTATCACCCCTCGCCGAACCCCGCCAAAGTAGCGCTGTTCCTTGAGGAAGCCGGTCTCGAGTACGAACTTGTGCCTGTTGACACTCGCAAGGGCGACCAGCACCTGCCGGCTTTTACCGCGATCAACCCGAACGCCAAGACTCCGGCGCTTGTCGACGGGGATGCGGTTGTCTTCGACAGCAACGCCATTCTTCTCTACCTCGCCGAAAAGACCGGCCAGTTTCTTCCCGAGAACACGCCGGCTGCGCGCGCGGAAATGCTCTCGTGGCTGATGTTCGTGGCCACCGGCATCGGTCCCTACTCGGGACAGGCCGTGCACTTCAAGCACTTCGCACCCGAGCCCAAAGTCTACGCGTTGAACCGCTACGATTTCGAGGCGTGGCGTCATTGGAAGATCGTGGACGCGCGTCTCGCTGATCGTCACTGGATGCTCGGCGACCGCTACACGGTGGTGGACATGGCCGTATGGGGCTGGGCGCGCGCCGTGCCGTTCGTGCTCGGCGCCGAAGCGTGGCAGGAGCTCCCCAACGTGAAGCGCCTTCTCGATGAAGTCAACGCGCGTCCAGCAGCGCAGCGCGCCGAGGCATTGAAGGCCAAGCACGCCTACAAGGCCGAAATGGACGAAGGCGCCAAACAGGCGATGTTTCCGCAGAACGCTCGCCTCGCCACGGAAGGGGCGGCGTGACCGTTTTGCCGTACCGGCGCGCACTGATCGTTGGCGCCGGTCCCGGTCTCGGCGCCAGCCTGGCGCGAGCCTTTGCAGGCGAGTGCGGAATGCGCGTCGCGGTCGCAGCGCGCCGACGCGAGCCACTCGAAGCGATTGCCTCCGAGACCGGCGCAGCGCCGATCGTGGCCGATGCAAGTGACGGAGCCGCCGTCGACGCGCTGTTCGATGCGGCCGAACTGGCGCTTGGTGGCGCGCCCGACGTCGTCGTTTACAACGCGAGCCAGCGCGTTCGGGGATCGTTCGTCGACGTCGATGCCGAAGCGGTCGCGCGCGCGGTCGACGTCACAGCGATCGCCGCCTTTCGCGTCGCCCAGCAAGCCGTGCGCCGGATGTTGCCGGATCGACACGGGGCGGTGTTATTCACCGGTGCTTCTGCTGGGATCAAGGGGTTCGCGCAATCGGCCGCGTTCGCGATGGGCAAGTTTGCGTTGCGTGGCCTCGCGCAGAGCATGGCGCGGGAGCTGGCGCCACAGGGCATCCACATCGCTCATGTCGTCGTCGACGGCGCAATCCGTCCCGTCGGTGTACCGAACAACGGCCAAGACTCGCTCCTCGACCCCGACGCGATTGCTGCCACCTACGTGCACCTGCTTGCGCAACCGCGCAGCGTCTGGTCCTGGGAGATCGAGGTGCGTCCTTGGGTCGAGCACTTCTGAGCGGCGTGCCGCGCTCAGACGACGATAACCGGATACGGCCACCTGGTGCCGCCGCAGCGGCATAAGCGGTTCGACGGCCGATGCTGTTTTAGTTGCCTCTCGCGCACGCGTCATGCGCGCCACAGAATGATTTCGCTTACAAGTCCGCGCGTGCGCCGCCGAGACTTGAATCAAGCAGTCCGCCGCGTCAACAGCAGCAGCCCGCCCATCAAGGTGAACAACCCACCACACACGCGATTGGCCCAGCGCAGCGGCCCGCTCCGGCGCAGCAGTGGGGCCAAGCGCGACACGCTGAGCGCACAGGTCGTGAGCACCGTGAACTCCAAGACCATGAAGGTCAGCGCGAGGATCGCGAACTGCGGCGCCATCGGCGCAGACAGGTTCAAAAATTGCGGGAAAAACGCCGCGAAGAACAGCACGGCCTTGGGGTTGCTCGCGCCGACCAGCAAGCCCTGCAGGTAGAACGACCGGCGCGGCACGCTGGTGGCGTCGCTGCCATCGACCTCCTAACGTCGAAAACCTCATTTCCCCTGAATCAAAACATCCCAAGGCGCAGGTTTCGGGAACACCTCTTCCAGAAATCCCACAAACGCCATCACATTCGGATTTCCCCGCCGACTTTCTGGCCAGAGCGCGGTGATATCGAACTTGTCGCTCAATATGAACTGCGTGAGCACCGGCACCAGTTCACCGCGCCCGACATAGGGCGCAGCGATATACGTGGGCGAGATGCCGACACCGCCGCCCGCAGCAAGGATCGCCGCAACAGCATCACTGACGTCAACCACGATCCCAGCGTCGGGCAATATTTCCAGCACGCGTTTGCCAACATGAAACGGCCAGCGCAATGTCTGCCCCGAGCTTTGATAGCGGAAGTTCACGCACTCGTGCGCCGCCAGGTCTTCGGGATGTTGCGGGGTGCCGTGCTTGGCCAGATACGCCGGCGAGGCGAAGGCGCACAGCCGATGCGGAGCGAGTCGACGCGAGATGAGGCGGCTGTCCACCACGTGCCCGACGCGGACGGCCACGTCGATGCCCTCCTCGATCAGGTCGGTGACGCGATCGCCCAATCGCAAGTCGACCGACAGCTTGGGATAGCGCTCGCGAAATCGCGGCAACGCAGGCGCCAGCAGGTTGACGCCGATCGGCAGCGGCGCAGTGACCTTGATGGTGCCGGACGGCTCGCCGCGCGCTGCCACCGCCGCCTGCTCGATCTCTTCGACGGCTTGTAGCAGGCGAAGCGCCCGCTCGTGCATATCGCGCCCCTCGGAAGTGAACGTGAGCGCGCGCGTGGTGCGGGTGAATAGCGTTAACCCGAGGCTGGTTTCCAGCCGCTGAACGCTCTTGCTCACGGCCGATGGCGACACCGACAGCGCACGGGCCGCTGCGGTGAAGCTGCCGAGCGAGGCCGTGCTTGCGAATGCAATGAGTCCGGTGAGCCGGTCGAGATTTATTTGTTCCTTCATGGCATGAGTAAATCAACTTATAGCCTGGTTATCAACTGTTTGGTGAATCCTTAGTCTCTCCAGACACCGACACCAACCGGGTGCCGACCACAGGAATTCACAATGACCACCAGCCCTCCCACCATCTCTGATCTCACCAGCAACCCACTTTCCGAATCGTCTTCCGGCGCGCTCCAGGGGCAGACGGTCGTGCTGTTCGGCGGCACGTCCGGCATCGGATTGGCGGCTGCCATCCAGGCCAAGGCAGCGGGCGCCAAGGTCATCGTCATCGGCTCGAAAGCCGAGCGCGCGCAGCAGGCAGCCACGGCCAACGGCCTGGACGGCTGGCGCGCAGCTGATGTCACGCGCAGCGAAACCATCACCACCGCGCTGGTCGACATCGCGCAGGTCGACCACTTGGTGCTGCTGGCCGGCAGCTTCGTGGCGGGCAAGGTGCGGGAGGCCGAGGTCGACTACCTGCGCAGGGCGTTCGACGAGCGCATCTGGGCGGCAGTGCATACGATCCGCGCGCTGGGCGACCGGCTGTCGAAGAACGGGTCGATCACCTTCATCTCCGGCGCGCTGTCGGACCGCCCGAACGCCTACGGCACCGCAGTGCTGGGCGCAGCGTCCGCCGCGATGGAGGCGCTGGCGCGCGGGCTGGCGCTGGAACTGGCGCCGACGCGGGTCAACACCTTGTCGCCCGGCATCACGGACACGCCCCTGCTCGGCCGGGCGTTCGGCGATGGGCTCGACGCGTTCGTGTCCGGCCTGAAGGAAAAGCTGCCCCTGCATCGCCTCGTCACCGCCGCAGAAGCCGGCGCCGCCGTGGTGTTTCTGATGACCAACGGTGGGATGAATGGGGAGACGCTGCACATCGATGGGGGGTCGCGGCTGGTGTGAGCGGTGTGCGTGCGCGTGGATCTGGTGACGCCGCGCGACTTGCCCGTCCAGTTCCGCGATCTGCTACGGGCTGAGGCCAAGCCGGTATAAGTTTGCCGCGCCACCAGCAGGAACCCGTCCGCCAACGAATACCCAATTTGGGCATAATACAACCCATTATGGGTACGATCACTCGGGTATCACCTTCTGCAAGCCTCGCGGACGCCTTGTTCCCCAAGGTGCGGCAGCGCGTCCTGGGTGTGCTGTTCGGCAATCCGACGCGCAGTTTCTACGCCAACGAGGTGATTACCCTCGCGCAATCCGGTAGCGGCGCCGTTCAACGCGAACTGGCAGGGCTGGCAGGAGCCGGGTTGCTCACCGTGTCGCGCCTGGGCAATCAGAAGCACTACCAGGCCAATGCCGATGCGCCGGTGTTCGCCGAATTGCGCGGGCTGGTGGTCAAAACCTCTGGTGTGACCGACGTGTTGCGTGCCGCCTTGCTGCCGCTGGCGTCGCAAATCCAGGTGGCGTTTGTATTCGGCTCGGTGGCGAGCCAACAGGACACTGCGCAGAGCGACATCGACGTGTTGGTGGTGAGCGCGAGCCTAGGCTACGGCGAGCTGTTCGGCGCCCTGGAGCCGGCCACCGTCACGCTCGGACGCACGGTGAATCCCACGCTCTACACCCCTGGCGATCTGGCTCAACGCAGCGCGCAAGACAACGCGTTTGTCGTGCGTGTGCTCGACCAGCCAAAGATCTGGTTGATCGGCAACGACGAGGTGCTGAATGACTGATCCGCTCGGCAACCTGTGCGGTCCCGGCAAGGCGCTGCGAGCCGAAGCGCCTGATGCTGCTGAGATCTCCGGTTTGCTTCGCAGCGGCCTGGCCCGGTTGAATGATGCAGGGAACACGAGTTTGTCACTCGAAAGCCGATTCGACCTTGCCTACAACGCCGCCCACGCGCTTTGCCTGGCCGCACTGCGCCGCAAGGGCTATCGCTCGGGCAATCGCTACGTCGTGTTCCAGGTGCTGCCGCATACGCTCGGCTTGGGACCCGAGGTGTGGCGGGTGCTCGACAAATGCCACAACACGCGCAACCTCGGCGAATACGAAGGGCTGCTCGAAGTCGATGAGCGCCTGGTGGATGGCCTGATACACGCGACCCGTGCGGTCGCGAAGGCGCTTCAGCTGGATCAGTCTTGAATCAAGCAGTCCGCCGCGTCAACAGCAGCAGCCCGCCCATCAAGGTGAACAATCCACCACACACGCGATTGGCCCAGCGTAGCGGCCCGCTCCGGCGCAGCAGTGGGGCCAAGCGCGACACGCTGAGCGCACAGGTCGTGAGCACCGTGAACTCCAAGACCATGAAGGTCAGCGCGAGGATCGCGAACTGCGGCGCCATCGGCGCAGACGGGTTCAAAAATTGCGGGAAAAACGCCGCGAAGAACAGCACGGCCTTGGGGTTGCTCGCGCCGACCAGCAAGCCCTGCAGGTAGAACGACCGGCGCGGCACGCTGGCCGCGCCCTTGTCGACGCTCAGCACCGACGCGTCGCTCCGGAAGGTCTTGATGCCGAGCCAGACGAGATAGGCCGCGCCGATGAGCTTGGCCGTCGTGAAGGCGGTTTCCGATGCGGCCAGCAGCGCGCCCAAGCCGGCTGCCGAGAGCAGCATGACCATCAGCACGGCTGTCACCGACCCTGCCACGGAAGTCATCGCGCGCCGCGTGCCATGGTTCAGCGCGTTGGTCATGCACATGAGCATGGTGGGGCCGGGGGTTGCGATGAGCAGCGCGACCGCTGCGACATACAGGAGGTAAGTGGAGAGCGTCATGGGCCAAAGTATGCGGGAGCCGGGTCGATGTCTGGCGCTGCGAACCGCTTCCGGCAATCCCGCAGCGTTACGCCCAGGTGACGCTAAAAAGTCCTGCGCATGCGCTCCTCGAGGGCTTTGCCACCGCCAGCGCACTCATCGCTCTGTTCCAACGGGCTTTCGACTTGACACCGACGCGGTTCGATACTTTGCGCCCGCCGCTGACAGCGCGGCGCGGTGACGACGATCAACATCGAACACCGTTGCTTAGCTCCACCAGTCCATGAAAGCCTTCCTCCGTCTCTACTCCGTCGTTCATGCGCTCATGGCGTTGCTCTTTGCCGGCGCCAGCATCGCGCTCATGGTCATCGCAGCGCACAACGGCTGGATGGCCATGACCGGCGGCGTCGACACGACTGCGGGCGAAGCGGTGATCGAGGCGATCGGCCTGCTGGCCGCTGCGGTGGTGGCGCTTCAGATTTCGCAGACCATCACGGAGGAAGAGGTCATTCGCGACGCGCACATCGGCGCACCGACACGCGTGCGGCGCTTCCTCTCGCGCTTCATGGTGGTGATCGTGGTCGCCATCGCAGTCGAGGCACTGGTCGCCACCTTCAAGTCGCGCGAGAAGCCCGAGCTCATGCTCCACGCCGCCGCGATGTTCTGTGCGGTGGGGATCGTGCTGGCTGGCTGGGGCGTGTTCATTCGGCTCAATCGCTATGCTGAAGAATTGGAGCCGGAAGCGATGGCGGAGGCGAAGAAAGAGGACGCGAAGCTCGAGTAGCCCTCGCGAAGCCAATGGTGTCCTGGCTTGCCGTCTATCGGATCTCCGCAATGCCCGTCCCGGCCGTGATGTAGGCGCCCTGCTCCACCTTGAGCGCGATGCGACCCGCGCGATGTGCAGCCACCTGCATCTCCATCTTCATGGCCTCCATCGACGCGATGGGGTCGCCTGCAGCGACGGTGTCTCCATCGGCGACTTTCCAAGATTGAAGCGTGCCGGTGATCGGCGCGGCGACCGTTGCGGGGTCGATCTCTATGGCGATGGCGAGCGCTTTTGCTGCCGAAGTCCCGCCGCCAGAAGAACCCGACTGCAATCCACGGAGCAACTCGGCCGGCAACCCGAGCGCCATGCGGCGCCCATCGATCTCGATGGCGGTACGAGTCAACGGCGCGGCAGACACGCCAGGCTCGGAGCGCACTGCCGCAGCGAGCGTGTTCGCAAAGTCCGTTTCGATCCAGCGCGTGTGCACCTTGAATTCGTCCGCCGAGGTGAAGTCCCCGTGCGCCATGACCGCGCGGTGGAACGGCAGGACCGATGCCACGCCTTCGATGCGAAATTCCTTCAGCGCCCGACGTGCGCGCGCAATGGCTTGCGCGCGCGTGGCGCCGGTGACGATGAGCTTGGCCATCAACGAATCGAAGGTGCCGGGCACCATCGATCCCGACACCACGCCGGTGTCGACGCGCACGCCCGGACCTGAAGGCGCATCGAACACACGCACCGTACCCGGCGCCGGCAGGAAGCCACGACCGACGTCCTCCGCGTTGATACGAAACTCGAAGGCATGGCCGCGCGGCACAGGCGTTTCGGTGATCGACAACGGCAGGCCATCGGCCACGCGCAATTGCTCGACCACGAGATCGATGCCCGACGTCTCTTCAGTGACCGGGTGCTCGACCTGCAGCCGCGTGTTCACTTCGAGGAACGAGATCGTGCCCGACGGACTCAGCAAAAACTCAACCGTGCCAGCGCCAACATAGCCCGCCTTCGCACAGATGTCCCGTGCCGACGCATGGATGCGCTCGCGTTGCGCATCGGTGAGGAACGGCGCGGGCGCCTCCTCGACCAGCTTCTGGTTGCGGCGTTGCAGCGAGCAATCGCGCGTGCCGAGCACCACGACGCGACCGTGCGTGTCGGCGATGACTTGCGCCTCGATATGGCGCGGGCGATCGAGGAACTGCTCGACGAAACACTCGCCACGACCGAAGGCGGTGATGGCTTCGCGCACCGCGGATTCGAAGCAATCGGCGACCTCGTCCATGCGCCATGCCACCTTGAGCCCACGACCGCCGCCACCGAAAGCGGCCTTGATCGCGATCGGCAAGCCATGCTGCTCGGCAAAGGCGACGACCTCCTGCGCGTTGTTCACCGGGCCCGGCGTTCCGGCGACCAGCGGTGCGCCGACTTCGAGCGCGATCTTGCGTGCCTGCACCTTGTCGCCGAGCGCGTCGATGGCTTCCGGCGGTGGGCCGACCCAGATCAGCCCCGCGCCGATCACGGCGCGTGCGAAGCCCGCGTTCTCCGACAGAAAGCCGTAACCGGGATGTACCGCGTCCGCACCCGACCGTGCCGCCACGGCCAGCAGCTTCTCGATGTGCAGATAGGTGTCGGCGGGCCGCTGGCCGTCGAGTCCGTAGGCTTCATCGGCCATGCGCGTATGCAGCGCGTCGAGGTCGGCGTCGGCATAGACCGCCACCGATTTCGCACCGTAGTCGGCACAGGCGCGCACGATGCGCACGGCGATTTCGCCACGGTTGGCAATGAGGACTTTTTTCATGGCGTGATGTCGAATTCGAAAGGCTGGATCGGGTTGAAGCGCACGCGGGCGCCAATGGGGATTTGCCCAGCGCGGTCGAGGTGATGGGTCGCGACAGCACCGATGACCGGATAGCCACCGGTGAGCGGATGGTCGGCCAGGAACAGCACAGGCTGTCCGCTCGGCGGCACCTGGATGGCGCCGAGCGCAGTGCCTTCGCTCGGGAGTTCGGCCGGGTTCGAACGCGTCAGCGACTGCGCGCCCGCAAGCCGCAAGCCGACGCGGTTGGACTGCGGTGTGACGGTCCAGGTCTGGCTTGCCAGCAGCGCGACCGCCTCGGGCGTGAACCAGTCGGTGCGCGGACCCATCACCACGTCGAGCGTGACGACCTCGTGTGTCGTAGGCAGGTCGTGCGGCGGCTGCTCGGGGGCACCGACGATGGCGCCGACCGTCGAGCGGTGGATCGGCAGCGTGTCGCCTGCGGCGACAGGTGCAGGGCCGACGTTGGCCAGCGTGTCGGTGGACCGACTGCCGAGCACCGGCGCGGCCGTGAAGCCGCCGCGCACTGCAAGGTAGCTGCGAATGCCTGCGCGCGGTTCGCCGAGCACGACGCTGTCGCCATCCGAAAGTGCGATGGCCTGGTAACCCGAAGCTGCGAGCCGCAGACCGCTCGCGGTCGTTACTTCGATTGGTGCCTCGGCGCCGGTGAACGCCACGACAGCGTCGCCATGGCACACCGCATGAAAGCCGCCGTAGACGATCTCCACGCAAGCCGCATCGCTGGGATTGCCGACGAGTCGGTTCGCCGCGCGCAAGGCGCCCTGGTCCATCGCACCCGAGGCCGACACGCCCTGCCCGGCCTGGCCGTGACGGCCCAGGTCCTGGAAGAGTGCCTGCAGGCCGGTGCTGCGGATTTCGAGTGACGAACCTTCGTGTGCTGCGCCCGGCGCTGCTGGCGATGCCGTTGATGTTGTTGTGGCTGTCGATGGCCCGGCAACCAGGGCTGGCGGCGCCAGCGCAACGGCAGCCCGTTGCGTCACATCGACGAAGCGAACGCGAAAGCCTGGCTGCAACAACGCTGGCACGTCGCGCGACAGATCCCACATCGGTGTTGCCGTCACGCCGATGATCTGCCAGCCACCGGGGCTGGCCTGCGGATAGACACCGCTGAACTGCCCCGCGAGCCCAACCGCGCCGGCCGGGATGCGCGTGCGCGGCGTGGTGCGGCGCGGCACGTCGAGGCCAGGATCACCGCCGCTCAGATAAGCGAAGCCGGGTGCGAAGCCGGTGAACGCCACCGTGTACTCGCTGCCGGTATGGCGCCGGATGACCTCCTCCCGCGTGATACCGAGCATCTGCGCGACCTCGTCGAGATCCTCGCCGCTGTAGCTGACCGGAATCTGGATCAACGTCGACGTCCGCTCGACGGTCGCGTCCAGGCTGCGTGCGCCGATCGCAGCGACCAGCGCCGCGCGCGACACCATCGACGGGCGATAGCGAACCAGCAACGTGCGCGCCGCCGGCACCAGCTCTTCGATGCCACGGAGGGGCTCGGAGTGCAGCGAGGCCAGCAGGGCCAGCGTCTGCGGCAGATCGTCGAGCTCGACCAGCAGCGCATCCAGGTTGACGGGCAGAAAACGCATCGTCGATCGCTTGATCGACGCCTTCATCGATCGGCCTCGACGAATGACCGGATCACCACGCCGGAGCGCTCCAGCAGCGCCCTCACTTCGCGCGCCATCTCCACCGCGCCGGGACTGTCGCCGTGCACGCAGACCGAGTCCGCCTCGATGCGCACGGTACTGCCGTCGATGGCCGTCACGACGCCTTCGGTCGCCAGCGTCAACATGCGTGCCGCAACCTCGTGCGGATCGTGCAGCACCGCGCCTTTTTCACGCCGCGACACCAGTGCGCCGTCCGGCATGTACGCGCGATCGGCGAAGGCCTCGGCGATGGTGCGCAAGCCGCTGGCACGGGCCCATCCGATCAACGGCGAGCCGGCCAGCGCGACGAGACAGAGCGATGAATCGATCGCGCGGATGGCCGCGATCACGTCGCGCGCCTGCCGTTCGTCGTGCGCGATGGTGTTGTACAGCGCGCCGTGCGGCTTGACGTAGCGCACCGTCGTGCCGGCCGCTGTCGCCATGCCCTTCAGCGCACCGATCTGGTAGATCACATCGGCCTGCAGGTCGGCGCTCGCCACGTCCATGTTGCGGCGGCCGAAGCCGGCGAGATCCGGGTACGCCACATGCGCGCCGACCGCCACGCCTCGCTCCTTCGCGCGTTTCAGCGTCTGCAGGATGCCGGCCGCATCGCCTGCATGAAAACCGCATGCCACGTTGGCACTGCTCACGATGCCGAGCATCGCATCGTCGTCGCCCATGCGCCAGGCACCGAGGCTTTCGCCGAGGTCGCTGTTCAGGTCCATCTGCATACCGAACTCAGCGGAACATGAGGAAGTACAACAGGAAGACGTTGCACGCCAGCAGCGTGAGCGCCGTGGGTACCTGCGCGCGAATCACCGCGTTCTTGTCCGGCAACTCCAGCAGCGCGGCGGGCACGATGTTGAAGTTGGCGGCCATCGGCGTGAGCAAGGTGCCGCAATAGCCCGAGAGCATGCCGATCGCGGCCATTACCGCCGGGTTGCCGTGGTAGACGCCGACCAGGATCGGCACGCCGACGCCGCCTGCCATCACGGGGAAGGCCGCGAAGCCGTTGCCCATGATCACCGTGAAGAGCGCCATACCGATCACGTAGACCGCCACCGCGAAGAAGCGCACGTCCATGTTGATGTAGGTGGTGGTGATGTGCGCGACGGCCTTGCCTACACCAGCGTCGGCGAACACGAGCCCCAGCATGCCCAGCATCTGCGGCAGCACCAGCGCCCAGCCGAGCGCATCGGTCAGGCGGCGCGATTCACGGATGCCCTGCATGGGCGTTTCGTGTGTGAGCTTGCAGGCCAAAGCCAACGCGACGATGCAACCGACACCCAGGCTCACCAGCGTGGTGTTCTTCGGGTCGAGCAGTGGCACGCCGCCAAAGATCAGGTGGCTCGCGGAGAGCGTGCCGATCATGGTGACCACGGGAATCGCCAACGCCGGAATGAAGAGCTTGTTGCCGAGGCGTTTGGCGCTCTCCAGATATTGCGCTGGCGTGCGCGCCGCGTGATGGCCGATGCCCACACCGCCGAAGGCCGCGATCAGCGCCATGACGATGACGCCGACGCCGACCCACACCGGCGGAATGAAATCGCCGATGAGGAACACCAGCGCATAGAGCGCCCAGAAGAACGCGCTGGAGTAGCGCTTGGAATGATGCTTGTCCATCAGCGTCATCACGGCCGTGATGGCCAGGATGATGCCGACGAGGTCGTAGAGGTGGGTGATGGTGAGCGTCATGATCAGGCTCCCTTCACCGCGGCAGTGGCAGTGGCCGCGAGACTGGCCGTGACGTTGTCAGGGCCGACGTCCGATGGCGTCTGCCCACTCATCTCCTTGTTCAGCCACTTGTCGAGCCGCCGCAGGCGCCAGGCGTGGATCACGAAGGCGCACACGGCGGTCGGGATGCCCCACAGCGCCACATGGATCGGCTCGATTTCGATGCCCAATTCGCGCAGGATGGTGGTCATCAGCACGATGGCGCCAAAGGCCACGAAGATGTCTTCGCCGAAGAACAGGCCAACGTTGTCCGTCGCCGCCGAGAAGGCTCGCAACTTGTGGCGGACGCGATCGGGCAGCGCACCGAAACGGGCTTCGGCTGCACCTTCGGCCATCGGCGCGAGCAACGGCCGCACCATTTGCGGATGGCCGCCGAGGCTGGTGAGGCCGACGGCTGCGGTCAGCTGACGCGCCGCCAGGTAGACGATCAACAAGCGGCCCGAGGTGGCCGACTTGATGCTGCTGATCCAGCGCTGCGCGTGCTGCCGCAGCCCGTGCCGCTCGAGCAAACCGATGACCGCGAGCGGCAGCAGGATGATCAGCGGCAGGTTACGCGTCTTGATGAACCCGGTGCCGATGGTGGCGAGGATCTTGTCGACCGGAAAGTTCGCGGCAAAGGCGGTGACGATAGCCGTGACGATCACGACCAGCATCGGGTTGAAGCGCAGGATGAACCCCACGATGATGACGGCGACCCCGAGCAGGGGCCAGAGATTGATAGCAGTGGGCACGGCGGATACTCCTGAAAGTGATCGTGGGTGACTCAAGCACCCGGATGTTTGAATGAGTCAGTAGCTATTTATTGTTCAACAATTACAGAAGAATCGTTCGCAAGTTACGTGCCAATTCCTAGGGAATAACCCGACACTCGTTGAGCAATTGAACGCAGATGTGGCAACTCATCTGCTAAAACGCGGGGAATATGAGCCTGCCCGCTTCACCTTCCCCCGCGGTCCGGACGCTGAGCGAGCGCATGGCTGAAGAGCTCCGTCAGCGGATCACCCGCGGCGAGTTTTCACCCGGCCAGCGGCTCTCGGAGCAGACGTTGAGCGACAGTCTCGGCATTTCGCGCAACACGTTGCGCGAGGTGTTTCGCATGCTGACCAAGGACGGCCTGGTCAAGCACTCTCCGAACCGCGGCGTGTTCGTGGCGATTCCGAGCATTGCGTCGATCATCGACATCTATCGGGTGCGGCGCCTTATCGAATGCCAGGCGCTGGGCCAGGCCTACCCTCGGCATCCGGCCAAGAAGAAGATGCGCGACGCCGTCGAAACCGCGCTGCGCTGCCGCGCCGACAGCGACTGGCTCGGCGCGGGTACCGCCAACATGGCATTCCACATGGCCATCGTGGAGTTGGCCGACAGCGAGCGCCTCAACTTGCTCTTCGCGCAAGTGCTGGCCGAGTTGCGGCTGGCCTTCGGTTTGCTGCAAGACCCGGAGTTCCTGCACGCGCCGTATGTCGACATGAACATTAATATCCTCGAACTGGCCGAGAGCGGCGAATTCGCCCGCGCCGCTGCAGCGCTCAACGACTACCTGGTGCACTCCGAACGCATCGTGCTCGCGGTGTATGCGCGGCACATCAGCGATTCCGGCTGGGGCATTTGAGGCCGCGGCTATGCTGCCGCTCAATGTCTCCGCCTGTGTCGATGCCCCGCCTCATCTGCTTCAACAAGCCCTACGGCGTCCTCAGCCAATTCACCGCTGAAGGTCGCTGGCGAGGCCTGAAAGACTTCATCGACATCCCCGGCGTCTATGTGGCGGGCCGGCTCGATGCCGACAGCGAAGGGCTGTTGCTGCTCACCGACGACGGCCAGTTGCAGGCGCGCATCGCCGATCCGCGTTTCAAGATGGAGAAGACCTATTGGGTGCAGGTCGAAGGCGTGCCGACGGAGGCCACGCTGGCATCACTGCGCGCGGGTGTGCATTTGAACGACGGCATCACCCGCCCGGCCCGTGCGCGCCTGCTCGACCCGGCACCCGACGTGTGGGACCGGCAACCGCCGATCCGCGTCCGACAGGCGATTCCGACCGCATGGATCGAGCTGGCGATCAGCGAGGGCCGCAACCGGCAGGTGCGGCGCATGACGGCGGCCGTGGGCTTGCCGACACTGCGGCTGATTCGCGCCGCGATCGGGCCGTACACGCTCGACGGTCTTGCACCGGGAAGCATGAAGACGGCCACTGTCGCTGTGTGAGCGTCCGAGCGCGAGTGGCTCAGCGCTCGCCCAGGAACGCACCGTCGACCGGCTTTTTCATCCACTTGATGATGTCGCTGCCCAGCGTGTACGCCACGCTTCCGACCATGCTGCAGGTCGAGCGCGGCACGCCGAAGTAGATGAACATCTGACGCCGCGCGGTGAACTGCGTGGGTGCCATGCCCGGACGTTCGAGCGTGCCGTGGATGTCGACAATCTTGGGGCCGCCATAGATGCCGCCCGCGTTCGCCAGCAAGTCGGTGATTTCAATCTTCAACACCGGTGCCGCCTCGGCGCCTGCGGTCGCTGCAGGCAACAGATACAAAAGCGGTTCTTCGAGCTGGTCTTGCACGTTCTGGCGCAGCAATGCGGGCACGTCGCAGTTGTCGTCCGACTTCAAGATTTTTACGCCCTTGGGTGTGCTGCCATAGGTGATGCGCGGCATGACGATGCTGTTGCTCGCAGTGGCCGATGGTGGCGGCGGCTCCGGCGCGACCGGTCCGCGTGTGCCGCAAGCGCCGAGCAAACCGGCCGTGGCCAGTGCAGCAGCCAGCACGGTAAGCGCACGCGCAGCGCGGCCAACATTCTTCGAATGGATCAATCTGAACTCCCTGATTTTGTAAGCCGCGTTCAAGACGAAGCGGCCCGATTGTCATGGCGCCAAGCTGCCCGTTCGACGTCGCAGCCTTCGCTTGGCCGCGTGCAGTGTGACTTTGATGGCGGTTCGGTAACGCATGCGCTGGGCATCCTCCGGACACGAGGCGGTGGCTAGACTGGCGGCATGCCTTCACATCACACTTTTGTACTGCATCGGCGCTCGGCCATGCTCGGCGCGCTGGGGCTGGTTGCCCTGCCTGCCATTGCGGCGGTTACGGTCGGTAGTGCCGTCGCGGCGACGAAGATGCCTCATTCGCCCTCGCAAACCACACCATCGGCTGCAGATGTCTGGCCCAGCGCATCGCAGGTGCCGGGTGGCGTCGCGCGTCTGTCGCTCGGCCCGGCCGCCACGCGACCTCGGGCGACGACGACCAGCGACGTGCCCTTGCTGGTGCTAGGCGATCCGATCGAATGGACGGCGATGGTCGGCATTCCGTTGGCCGCTTTACCCGGCGAAGGTCGCATCACGGTGCAAGTCAAAGACGATGCAGCGACGCGCGACATCCTCTACGCCATCGCGCCCAAGCAATATCGCGAGCAACGCCTCAATGTTGCCCCCGGCACGGTCGATCTCTCGCCCGCCGACCAGGCCCGCTACGAGCGCGAACGCGATCATCTGGCAATCGTCATGGCGACCTTCACCGAGCCCTTGCCGCAAGCGCAGTCGCTGCACATGCGCGTGCCGGTGCCGGGGCGTCGCTCCAGTTCGTTCGGACTGCGCCGCGTCTTCAACGGGCAGTCGCGCAATCCTCACAGCGGCATGGACATCGCCGCGGGCACCGGCACGCCGGTGCTGACGCCGATGCCGGGTCGCGTCATCGACACTGGCGACTACTTCTTCAACGGCAATACGGTCTGGCTCGACCATGGCGGCGGTCTGCTCACGATGTATTGCCATCTCAGCGCGATCGACGTGAAGCCCGGTGACGTGCTGAAAACGAGCGAGCGCTTTGCAGCCGTCGGAGCAACCGGCCGCGTGACCGGGCCGCATCTGCATTGGTCGGTGATGCTCAACCGCGCGATGGTCGACCCGGCGCTGTTCGTGTTTTCGCCTGACGCCAAGCTTTAATCCGCATTTTCGTGAACTGGTTCGCGTGCGGTTTCGCTACGTTTTTGCTAGCGACTTCCAAGCGTGCGCATTGCGCTGTAAGCAGTTTTGCCTCATAAAGTCGGCGCGCCTCCCCATTTACGAAAGCACCGCCGGTCATGACAACGCAAATTACAGACGATCGCGCCAGCCCCGCCGCCCCGGTCATTCGTGCCCGCACGGGCAACGCGCTATTGGGAACCGGCCTGATGACGTTGGTTGCCGGCGTCGTGCTGCTGACCGTGATTCCGGCCCTGGTGCATGGCTCCATCGCCGAGCGCGTTGAACAGGCGCTGCGCCCGGCGGGCTGGGCCGCCTTGATTTTGGGTGCGGTGTTGTTGGGTTTGCACTACACGATGCGGCGCGGCAATGCGGCAGCAGAATGGGGTGGCTACAGCGAAGAGGCGCCGAAAGACGGTGGCGGCCGGTTGATGGACTCGTCATCGACATTCAAGCGAGAGCCCGTCCTCGAATTCGAGGAGACCTATCCTGCGCCCTCCCCATCCCTTTCGACGACCGAGGCGCTGTACGCGCTGCGCATGCCCGCCGCAACGCCATTCCAGCACCGTGAGCAGGCTTGGAGCCCACGGGTGCTGGCCACCATGCAATGGCAGCGCTTCGAGGCTTTGTCCGAAGCCTTCTTTGCGCAGGTCGGCTTTGCGACGCATGCCAAGTCGCACGGCGAGCAAGGCGGCGTCCACCTCTGGCTTCAATCGAAACGCATGGACGCGCCGCGCATCGTCCAGTGCAAGCATCGGCCCTCTAAGCCAGTCGGCCTGAAAGACCTGCGCGACTTCTTCGGCGTGATGAGGGCAAACCAGCTCAAGCACGGCAGCTACGTCACCAGCTCGACCTTCACGCCCGATGCGCTGGCCTTTGCCAAGGAGCACGGCATTCAGGCGCAAGACGGCGCGGCGCTGCTGAAGCTGATCGCCCTTCGCACGCCGGAGCAGCAGGCGGCGTTGCTCGCGGTGGCATACGGCGGCACGCCGGTTTGACCTAGGCGGATCAACGCGGCGGCGGCTCTGCTGTGATCCAGGCTATGAGCGCCAGCAGCGCGACCTGAATCGGCAGCCGCAAGATCAGCGCCCAGTACGGAATCGACTGAAACAAATCCGGCCGTTGCAGCATGTAGAAGTGCGCTGGCGTCACCGCAAGAGTCAGCAGAAAAAGCCCCATGCCGGCAGCACGACGCGTCGGTTGCCAGAGCAAGCCGGCGGCTCCAAGCAGTTCGAAGACGCCGCTGATCAACACCGCAGCGCGCCGCCATGGAATGTACGGCGGCACGATGCGCATCTCTGTGTCGGTCGCGACGAAGTGCGCGATGCCGCCAAGCGCAAACCAGAGAAAAACGAAGGCCACGCCGGCCCAGCGCGCGCGAGTCATTCGCTTCAGGTCAATCGCTTTAGGAAATCGGCTTGGTCAAGTACACCGCTTCACGCCCGATGATCGGCGCGCGCGTCGGCATGAACACAGTGCAGTTGTCGCAAGGCGAGCGGATTTCGATGGCATCGCCATCGGTCGCGATGAGCTCGCCTTTGGCAAAGGTCTCGAAGCCGATGAGCGGCCGCGTGAAAGCGAAATGGTCGGTCATGACCATGCGCGTTTCGAGCAGTTCGAAGCGCCGCTGCGCATCGAGCAAGGGCGCCGGTCCCGAACGCTCGACAACGCCGAAATACGCGAGGAACCGCGCGGTCACTTCAACCGCGACATCCGCCGTCTTTTGCATGAAATGCTGGCCGCATTCCGCGACCATCGCAGCGCCGGGCGCGTCCGCGCCGGCATGCAAGCCATGCTGGATCAACGGCGTGCCGGAGCCTAAGCCGTTGGGCATGACGAGGTGAACCGAGGGCAGTCCGATGGCGAGCGCGGTATCGGCGTTGCGGGCGAAGTCGGGATACACCCAGAACGGCACGACGTCCTGGCTGGTCGAATGGATGTCGAGGATGTGATCGGCAGCCGCGACCACCGGCCGCAGTGCGCGGGCCCGACGAAGCTCGGGGCTGTCTTCGGTGCCGCCCAGCAATTCGTCGGACCAGATGCGGTTGAGGTTATGGACGATCTGCCGGTTCTCGTACGGCTTCGACGGATCGAAAGCGTTGTAGGCCTCGACATGGGCAAAGCTGAGTGTGAGCGTGCCGATCTTCGGACGCACACCCGCGTCGAGCAGTTGCTTCACCGCGACCATGCCGCAAATCTCATTGCCATGCGTAAGCGCATTGACGAGCACGTGCGGGCCGGGCTTGCCCGATTCAAAACGGTGCACGTAGTCGACGCCCGTGTTGCCTTGGCGGTAGGCGGAGAGATCGCCCTGGGTCACTTCGATGGGCGGCTCGACCGATGGTTGTGTTGTGGTTGTCATGACGCGAAGTTTGCCCAAGTTCGCCGAAGTCCGCTGACACTCCGCACCGTCACGATTGCATGTAATGATTGCCTGTCATACGCAGAGTCCACCAGAGTCCAGGAGCACCCAGGAGAACCCATGACACACCATGCAACCATTCAAGGCCATGTGACCTATACCCCCGGCGACGGCGTGCCGTTGACGATTCCCGAGGGCCTGGTCGAAGTGGACCTGGCCGCCGACAGTGCAACCATCAGCTGGGACGCAGGCGACAACACCGCTGGCCTGACCGCCATTCCGCGCGACGAGTACGACCGCTACGTGCGCGAGGGAAAGATCAAGCTGAAAGAGTGACAAGCGTCAGCGCACTGCACCGGGCACGGGTGATCGGCCCTGCCCTTTTTCATAAAAATAACGGAGACAACCGAACATGAAAAAACACCGGCGTCTCGCTGCCGTTCAAAACTGGAAGTAGATGAACTCGCGGCGGCCAAACACGCCGAACAGCAAGATCACATAGGTCAGTGCCACGCCGAGCACGATCGACATGCGCGGCCCGACCAGCTGGTCGATGTCCTGGTAACGGTCTTTGCTCACGACCCATTCGACGATGAAGGTGAAAGGAATGAACAGGGCCGCCAGCAAGATCTCGAAGCTCGCGAAACCCAGTACCTTGAACGTGCCGTAGTCGAGTGCGGTGAGGTGCTGAAAGCCCTTGAGCACGGTCCACGCATCACCCAACGTGGACGCACGAAAAAAGACCCAGCCGACCAGCACCACGACCATGGTCGCAGCCCAGCCGAAAGCACCACGGGCAAAGCGCGCTGCGATGGTTGCGCCGCCGACGGTGTCTAGCCCCTTCCAGCGAACGATGCGTTCGACCACCAGCCCCATGCCGTGCATCAGGCCCCAGACCGCGAAGCACCACGACGCACCGTGCCAGATGCCGCTGATGACGAAAACGATGAGCACGTTGCGCAGCGTGTTCGAGTGCGTGCCGCGGCTGCCACCCAGCGGCTTGTAGAGATAGTCGCGGAACCAGGTCGAGAGCGAGATGTGCCAGCGGCCCCAGAACTCCGACAGCGAGCGGGAAAAATACGGCTGCCTGAAATTGATCATCAGCTCGAAGTCGAACAGCTTGGCAACGCCGCGCGCGATGCTCGAATAGCCTGAAAAATCGCAATAGATCTGGATGGCGAACAGCACCGTCGCCAACAGCGTGTAGCTACCCGAATAGTTGCCCGGGTCGCTGTAGATCGCATTGACGAACGGCGCTATCTGGTCGGCGACGCACATCTTCTTGAACAGGCCCCAGCCGATGAGCCACATCGCCGGCGAGACGTTCTCTGCCTTGAAATAGTGGCGCGCCTTGAACTGCCCAAGCATGTGGCTGGCACGCTCGATCGGTCCTGCCACCAGTTGCGGAAAGAACGCGACGTACTGTGCGTAGGTCAGCAAATTTCGCTCTGCCGGCGTGCGCTTGAAGTAGACGTCGAGCGTGTAGCCGACCGACTGGAACGTGTAGAAAGAAATACCCACCGGCAACACGAACTGCACCATGTTCCAGTGACCGCCAACGCCGGCGGAATGTGCCACCGCCTCTGCGTTTGCAACCAGGAACCTGCCGTACTTCAGCACGATGAGAATGCCGAAGTTGAGCACGAGCGCAGTCACCATCGCGAGCTTGCGCACATGCGGCTTGCCGCTGTTGGCCATGACCAGTGCAGTCGAAAAATCGACCAGTGTCGTGAACAGCAACAGCAGCACGAACTTCGGCTCCCAGCTCATGTAGAACACGTAGCTGGCGACCAGCAAAATCCATGGCCGGTAGCGAAACGGGCTCGAAAAATAGACGAGCAGGAAAATGCCGAAAAATCCGAAGAACTCGAAGGAATTGAACAGCATTACTTCAACTCCCCAGCGTCCTTGAGAAATGCGGCGAGACGCTTCGTGTAGGCCTCGGCACCGCCCGAATTCATATGGACCGGGTCGGAAAAGGACGGTGGCGGATACAGCCAGTAGTTGGGCCCGCGCTCCGCGATGTACGGCGACTGCGACACCACTTTGGCGGCGCCGCTGCCGCTGTTCTCAGCGGGTGCGTACTCACCGGTGCGCGCAGACCACGGAACAAGCACCACCTTGAATTCGTATTGTTTTGCAAGCGCCAGCAAGGCGGCGTAGTCGTCGCCCGAGGGGGCCAGTGCGCGCACCGGCGTCGCCTGTGCGTTGTCCGAGGCCAATGCAAAGTCATCTGGTAACTGCCCATTCGGATAGCGGCTCTGCCCGCTGATGAAGTACCAGCCCCGGTTTTTTTCCACCGAGTCGATCTCGCCCTTGATGCGCATCCACCCGGCCCCGACGCCGGTGTGAAGCGACTGAAAGACGAACAGCGTCAGGTCGCGGAAGAAGCGCCGAAACGGGATCAGCGTCATCAGGATGCGGTTGTCGTCCTTGAGCAGCGGCAATGCCTTGGCAGCGGCATCGGGAGGCGCCCAGGGCAGCTGCAGCAGCAGGTGCGTAGGCCGGTTGCCGCTCGCCAGGATCGATCGCAACACCGGCAGGAACTGCGACTCGCCCGGCAAGCCGAAGTTGTACGAGCGCACGTCGCTGGGGAAGGCGGCATCGAAGACGTCGGGCTTGAAGCTGCTGAGCGTCTTGCTGTTGCCCATCGCGATCACGCGGTACTTCTCCTGGCCCGAAAAAAGCGCTTGTTTGGAGAGCTTGTCGTACTTTTCTTCCAGAACCAGATCGGAGCCGGCCTGTACGTATCGCAGCTTCTGATGGGCGAAGTCGAGTGCCACCCAAACCAATGCGAACAAACCGATGAAAAGGAGAACGCCCCGGAGCAGCCGGCGCAACGACTGAGGACTGTCGGATGGCATTTTTGAGAAAACGATGATTGGATGACGAGTGTATCCAAAGGTAAACACTGCACAGGCGCGACCCTCTCGCTACCTGAGTTCGTTTGCTGTGGGTTGCGTGAATTAACTCCGCTTTAACCCTGCTTGCCGAGCTCGGCCGTATGAGCAAGGGTCGACGAATCCGATCCATCACATCCGAAAGCCTTGCTCATGAAGCCGACCTTGCCTTTGTCCTCTGCAATACGCGCCCGTCCCTTCAAGATCGCTGGTATCGGCCTTGCCGTGCTCCTGCTCGCCGTCGGCGCCGAGGCGCAGGCAAATGCGGCCAGCCCCGACTCCCGCATCACCCAGGTCAAGGTCTACCCCGGCAGCGCGACTGTCGAACGCGTGGCACGCGTCGTGGCCGGTAGCCGGACGATCACCTTCGCCTGCTTGCCCGCAACGCTCGACGTGCAGAGCCTGCAGGTGTCGGCGGATGCATCGGTGCGGCTGGGCGAGACGTCGGTGCTCACGGAACCGCGTGCGCTGTCGGCACGGTGCAGCGGCAACGCGCTGGATGCGCGCATCCGCGAACTTGAAGATCAGAAGGCGTCGCTACAAGCCGAAACCGACGCGCTCGGACTGGTCACGGGCTACCTCAAAGGCTTTGCCGGCACGGGTGACGGACCCGGTGTGGACGCCGCGAGCAAGCGTGTCGCGATGGATGCCAGGAACCTCGCATCCGTTGCCGACGCATTGCGTCGCACGGGCCAGGACGCCCTGCAAAAGCAGCACCTCATCGAACGCCGTCAATCCGATGTCGATCGCCAACTGAGCCCTCTCGTGGCCGAACGTGCCAGAACGCAGGGCGGTGAAGGCGCCAACGTCGTGGCTGTCACGGTCAACCTCGCCGCGGGCTCCGATGCAGACATCCGCCTCAGCTACCAGGTCGCCGGACCGGGCTGGACGCCCGCGTACCGCGCGCTGCTCGACACCACGACACGCAAGTTGCGCATCGAACGCCAGGCACTCGTGGCGCAATCGACCGGCGAAGACTGGCGCGGCGTCAAACTCGTGCTGTCGACCGGTCAACCGCGGCGCGAAACCAGTGGCCGGTTGCCTTCGCCGTGGCGCATCGGTGTCGAGCCGCCACCACGCGCCACGGCCAACGAATCAACGCGCTTTGCAGCCGGCGCCCCTGCCCCGGCGTCGCCGGCCATGATGGCGAAAAGGCAGTCGCTGCAAGATGCGCCACTTGCACCGCTCTTCGACGTGAGCGTGTTCGAGGGCAGCTTTGCGACCGAGTTCAACGTCGCACAACCTATCGACGTGCCATCCAACGGCCAGCGTGTCGCCATGGCGCTAGGGCAGCATGAAGACACCGCCAGGCTTGCCGCGCGCACGAGCCCGCGTGTCGATGCAAGCGCCTATCTTGTCGCGGACCTGGTTCGCCCTGCTGGCGTCTGGCCGGCAGGCCCGGTACAGCTCTATCGCGATGGGGCGTTCGTCGGCAATGGTCAGTGGCCGACGGCCAGCGACGCTCGACTCAACCTCTCCTTCGGACGTGACGAACTTGTGCGCGTTCAGGTAGAGCCCGAGCGCGACAGCCAAGGCAGCGGTGGCTTCGTCGGCACGCGCGCCGAGCGCAAGGTGCAGCGCGGCTACGTGATCGAGAACCGCCACAAGACGCCGATAGCAGTGCAGGTGCTCGAGGCGGCACCAGTGTCTGTCGACGAGCAAGTTCGCGTGGCTGCGACCTTCGCGCCGCAGCCATCGGACTTCGCCTGGAACAAGCAGCCCGGCATGGCGATGTGGACCGCCGACCTCGACGCGGGCAAGAGCTTGAGCGTGGCGGCGGACTACACCATCAGCTACCCGAAAGAAGCGCGGTTGCAGGAGCGTTGAAGGACGTCGTCGTCAGTCGCGACCCGTGCCGACAGGTTGCGGTAGGGTCCGACAGGGTCAGCTCGATTCGGCAGGCGCGTCGGCATCCGGTGCGCGTCCACCAGCGCCTCTCTTGCTGCCACGCGCCTCTTTTTTCATCTGGCGTTCGGCATCGAGTTGCTGCCCGGCCGCCAGCCATTGCGCGAACTCTTCGGGTGTTTCCAGCGTGATGCGACCGAAGTTGCCGGCACGGAATTCATGCATCACGATCTCCGACGCCTTCTGCAAATTGACGCGCCCTTTGCCCAAAATGGCGCCGCGTTTCCGCGCGATGGCTTCCAGCAAATCTTCATCCTTCATGGCCGCGATATCGTGCGCGGTCATGTCGAGCTTGAAGCGCGTCGCGACGGCCGCTGGATAGTGCGTCTTCAGGTAGGCCAGCAGTTCGAGCGCGACCTCTTCGTCGTCGAAGGCATTGCGGCCGATGGCGCCGCTGGCGGCCAGGTTGTAGCCGCTCTTGGCCACGATGATGCGCGGCCACAGCATGCCGGGCGTGTCGTACAGATAGAAATCGTCGGTCAGCGTGATGCGCTGTTCCAGCTTGGTGATGCCGGCTTCGTCGCCGGTCTTGGCCTTCTTGCTGCCGGTGAGCGTGTTGATGAGGGTCGACTTGCCGACGTTGGGAATGCCGCAGATCAGCACGCGCATCGGCTTGGCGAGACCACCGCGATTCGGCGCCAGTTCATGACATGCCTTGACCAGTTGCTGTGCCGGCGTGCTCTGGCTCGCATCGAGGCCGATCGCGCGCGTGGCCGGTTGCGCGTTGAAGTGCGCGAGCCATTGCGCCGTGCGTGCCGGGTCGGCCAGGTCCTGCTTGTTGAGAACCTTGAGCGTGGGCCGCGACGACGTGAGCTGCGACAGCATTGGGTTGGCGCTGGAAGCAGGCAAGCGCGCATCGAGCAACTCGATGACGACATCGGTGTCCTTGACACGTTCGGCAATGGCCTTTTGCGTCAAATGCATATGGCCGGGAAACCACTGAATGGCCATGGGGACTAACTTCTTTCTCGGTGCGCAGTGCGCCCGTTGCGTGAATCTGAAGTGACCAATTGTGATGTGCCCCGAGACCTACATTCGCCTTTCCGATTTTGGGAGCACAGTAGGGGTTCGCATATTCGCGTGCACTCAGAGAGACACAAACATGCAAATTCAGGTCAATACAAGCAATGGCGTCGAAAACAAGGAAACGCTGGAACGCTGGGCCGACGCCGAAATCAGGCAGCACCTCAGCCGTTTCGCAGAAGACGTGATGCGGGTCGAGATCCACCTGAGCGACGAGAACCATGGCAAGGCCGGGGCCGACGACAAGTGCTGCGTCATGGAGGCCCGTCTGGCCCACCACCAGCCACTGGCGGTCACACAGCATGGCCACACCATGGATGAGGCGTTCCGCGGCGCTACCGGCAAGCTCAAGCGCCTGCTCGACAGCACGTTGGGCCGCCTGAACAGCCACCGCGATCACGACTCCATCCGTAAGGACGACAGCCTGATACCGGATTAACTCAGCGTGCGCTCAACGCGCGGCGGCTAGCGCTTTGCCGACTTCGTTGCCGCCCTGTGCCGACCCGCTTTGCGGCACGATCTCGCCAGCGCGGTCGGTGACTTCGGCGAGGCGTGCTGCCAACTGCTCCGGCGCATCGCCACCAATGCCGATGAAGGCACCCGCGGTGAGCGTGATGTGGGCAGCTTCGAAGGTACCCGCACCGGCACACAAAATCGTCCGCGTCGGCGCATCCTGCGCCGCAAGCACCAACATCGCCGGCACCACCGCTTCAGGCTTGAGCGCATCCAGCACTTCTTTCGACATCAGGCCCTCTGTCATGCGCGTGGCCGCCGTCGGCGCCAGGCAGTTCACGCGGATGTCATTCTTTGCGCCTTCGATGCTCAGCGTCTGCATCAGGCCGACGAGCGCCATCTTGGCTGCGCCGTAGTTGCTTTGGCCGAAGTTGCCATAGAGGCCGGAAGACGAAGTCGTCATCACGATGCGGCCGTATTTCTGCGCGTTCATGATGGCCCACACCGCCTTGCTGCAATGCACTGCGCCCATCAGGTGAACGTCGACCACCAGCCTGAAATCCTCGAGTTCCATCTTGCTGAAGCTCTTGTCGCGCAGGATGCCGGCGTTGTTCACGAGGATGTCGACGCGGCCCCAGGCGTCCATCGCCTGCTGCACCATCGCCTGTACCGCCTCGAAATCGGTCACCGAGGCGCCATTGGCGATGGCCTCGCCACCCGCAGCCTTGATTTCGTCGACCACCCGCTGCGCCGCACTGGTCGATCCACCTGCCCCGTCGAGCGCACCGCCGAGGTCGTTGACGAGCACTTTGGCGCCGCGCTGCGCCAGCGCCAACGCGTGCTGACGACCAAGGCCGCCGCCCGCGCCCGTCACGATCGCGACGCGGCCCCCGAAGTCGATCTTGCCAGTCTTGTCTATGGTGTTGCTGATGTTGCTCATGCGTAGCGTTCCGTTGTCGATAACGGAAGCAGTTTTACCGCAAGAGATACCACTGCACGACGCACCGTCGTGACACGACACGACTTCTGCTCGGCTTAGGGCGAGCTAACGCCGCGTGGCGCCAAGCCGTTCGCAGTACTCGACCAACTCGTCGATCTCCGCGGACTTGTCGAAGAACGCATCGGCACCCAGGGCCTTGGCCCGCGCACGCATCGCTGGCGTCGCATAGTTCGTCAGCACCACGACCTTTTGGTCCAACGACCTGCCGCGGCAAGCTCCGACGACCTCCAGACCGTTTCCCTGCTCGAGAAACAGATCGATGATCGCGATGTCCCACTGGTCGTGATGCGACTTCAGCCAAGCAACCGCTTCGTCTTCACTGCTGGCATGGGCAACGACTTCGGCGTGAGCGATGTCTTCGAGAAACCCGACGAGGTTGTCCCGGATCACCGGGCTGTCTTCGACCAGGTAGGTCTTGAAAGTCATGGGATCGTCAGGTAGCGGCTGTGTGTGGAACGAATGCTGGAGCACGATTGCATCATGCGTGCGTCTCGCACCACGAAGGTGAGCCATGCAGGCCAATGCGAGTAGGTCGGCACCTACCACGCACCTTCATGGACTGTGCGGTTGTTCCGCTCAGGCCGTCATGGCCGTCCGCCCACGCAACCCCAGGCGCGCCGGCGAAACGTACTGCTCGCGATAGATTTCGAACGGCAAGGTGTCGGCTGCCTCTATGCGTTTTTGCTCCTCGATCGAAGTCTGCGTCATGCGCTCGAAGGTCGCTTGCTGCCCCGCTGTCCACGGCGAGGCGAGCAACGCAACGCGCGTCGATTCGGACTGCGCCCTGATGAAGCCGGTGAACGAATCGGCGTGCGATGCCTTCATCGCGGCCAGCACGCGTGCCGACGGCAGACTGCCGGAATTCCGCAGGGCATCGGCGGCCGCATGCACGGCGTCGCTATGCAACGTGTCGCCGTGCACCGCATCGAGCGCGGCTGCGATCGGCAGGCACTCCGCCACCAGCTCCGCGCCCCACTCCACCAAAGGCACTTCGCGGCCACCACGCTGCAGGGTGAGTCCTGGCTCGCGGCCGCGCGCTGCTGTCAGATGCTGGTTGTGCGCAAGCTCGGCAATTTCTTGCGGCGTGTCGTCGGGGCTGTTGCTCAAAAGGCAATGCAGCAGGAATACGTCGATGAAGCGCATGGTCTGCGCGTTGATGCCGACCGGCTCGAACGGATCGAGGTCCATAAGCCGCACCTCGACGTACTCGACGCCGCGCTCGCGCAACGCATGCAGCGGACGCTCGCCGGGGTAGATCACCCGTTTGGGCCGGATGGTGCCGTAGAACTCGTTCTCGATCTGCAGCAGGCTGGTCGCGAGCTGGTTGTAGTCGCCGCCCAGGTTCTGGATGCCGATGGCCTGGTAAGCCGGCCACGGACGCGTCAACGCGTCTTGCAGCGAGGCGCCATAACCGTCGAGGCTGTTGTAGCTCACCGCCAGCGAGGCCTGTGCATCGCTCTGGTAGCCGAGCCGGCCCATGCGCAACGACGTGCCGTGCGGCATGTGCACGCTGCCCTCGCCAAGCGGCTGAAGCTCGTGCGGCCGGCCGGCGACGAAGCTGCTGCACAGTGCCGGTGACGCGCCGAAAAGGTACAGAAGCAAGAACGCATGGCGCCTGAAGTTTCGGATCAGCCCGAAGTACTGGTCGCTACCGACACCCGGCAGAGACCAGTTGTAGTGAATGCCGGAAATAGTCTGCATGCGCCGGCCGTAGCGATGGCTCAGCCCCATGCGGTAGACGCTCTTGGCGCGCCCGACGTTCGAGGAGCCGTAACGCCCGATCGGAATCGTCTCGTCGGTCGGCAAGCCGCACGGCATGCTCGACACCCAAAGCCGCTCGTCGCCAGCGGCATCGAGCACGCGGTAAGTGAATTGGTGAACACGGGTCAGCTCGTCGAGCGCCGCGTCGACATCGCCATGCACGCCGGTGATGAGTTCGACCTGCGATTCGCTGAAATCCGTGGTGATGTGCGGGTGCGTGAGCGCAGAACCCAATGCCGACGGATGCGGCGTCAAAGCCAGCGCGCCGTCGGCCGCAGAACGCAAGCTTTCTTTCTCGATGCCGCGGCGCATGCCCTTCAGGCGCCCCGGCGAAAGCGAAGCCAAACGCTTCTGCAATATGCTGCTCATATAGTTATGCCCCTCAATCTTGGGGCTGGAAGGTAGCACGGTCAGGCCGTCGCTGCTGGCTGGGGGCCATGGCGTTTCAGGTAGAAAGTGCTGCTTGTCCGGGTAACAGGGTCATGAGGCGGCTCCCGTGTCTTCCTCGTCCCGCAGCACGCGCAGCAGGAATGCGTTGATATCGGCGATCTCCTCCATGCAGACCGAATGTTCCATCGGGTAGCTGTGCCACTCGACCTCGTATCCCATGGCGGTGAGTGCGTTCCGGGACTCGATGGCGCGCGCCATCGGCACCACACCGTCGCGCGTGCCATGGCCCATGAAAACGGGCGTGTCGTGGTTGGCGGCGTGTCGCTCAGCGGCGGTGGTCGAGGCGATCGGCAGGTAGCCAGACAGGCCGACGATGCCGGCCAGCCGCTCGCCGTGGCGCAGGCCGGTCATGAGCGCCATGGCACAGCCTTGCGAAAAGCCGGCGACGACGATGCGATCGGCCGGAATACCACGGGATTTTTCGTGCGCGATCAGCGCCTCGATGGCGATGCGCGAGCGCCGCAAGCCGGCTTCGTCTTCACGCGACCCGAGATCGGCCACGGCGATGTCGTACCACGCCGGCATGGCATAGCCGCCGTTGATAGTGACCGGGATGACCGGCGCGTTGGGAAAGACGAAGCGCACCGCACCGACGGCCGACAGGTCGAGCTCGTTGACGATCGACACGAAGTCGTTGCCGTCGGCGCCGAGTCCGTGCATGAGGATAACAGTGGCGACCGGATGGGG